>JAFNVE010000138.1 GCA_017379955.1 Tidjanibacter sp.
ATGAAAAACCTTGTCCTTTATTCTCGTAAGCGCGCTGGTAAGTCGATGGCAGAGAAACTTTCGGCAGAGATTTTGGCTGCATACAACCAGGAGGGTGCAGCATTTAAGCGTAAAGAGGAGATGCACCGTATGGCTGAGGCCAACAAGGCATTTGCACATTTCAGATTCTAATATAAAGGTAAGTTAAACGAGATATGGCAAGAGACTTAACATATACCCGTAATATCGGCATCATGGCACACATCGATGCTGGTAAGACTACTACCTCTGAGCGAATCCTCTTCTACACCGGTAAGACCCACAAGATTGGTGAGACTCACGACGGTACTGCTACCATGGACTGGATGGCCCAGGAGCAGGAGCGTGGTATTACCATTACTTCGGCGGCTACTACCGCTTTCTGGAAATACAAAGATCATACCTATCAGATTAACCTGATTGACACCCCGGGACACGTTGACTTTACCGTAGAGGTAGAGCGTTCGTTGCGTGTACTCGACGGTGCTGTGGCTACTTTCTGCGCCGTAGGTGGTGTAGAGCCCCAGTCGGAGACCGTATGGCGTCAGGCTGATAAGTACAACGTTCCCCGTATCGGTTACGTTAACAAGATGGACCGTATCGGTGCAGACTTCTCGAACGTTGTTGCTCAGGTTAAGGAGCGTCTCGGTGCTAACGCAGTGCCCATCGTACTGCCTATCGGTAACGAGGACAAGTTCCGTGGTCTGGTAGACCTTATTTATAATAATGCTATCATCTATGATGAGAGCCGCAAGGATCAGTTGGTAAACTACGACGTAGTAGAGATTCCCGCTGAGATGGCTGCTGAGGCTGCTGAGGCACGCGCTCACCTTATCGAGGAGGTTGCAACCGTTGACGAGGCCTTGATGGAGAAATTCTTCGAGGATCCCGATTCGATTACTCCCGATGAGCTGATTGCTGCAATCCGTAAGGCAACCTGCTCGATGACCATCGTTCCTATGCTCTGCGGTACCTCCTTTAAAAATAAAGGTGTACAGCTTCTGCTCGACTCGATTATGGCTTTCCTCCCCTCGCCTATAGACGTAGGTGCTGTGGTAGGTCAGACCAAAGAGGGCGAGGAGACCAAGCGTGAGCCCAGCGAGAAGGAGCCCTTCTGCGCATTGGCATTTAAGATTGCAACTGACCCCTATGTAGGTCGTCTGGCATTTATCCGTCTTTACTCGGGTAAGCTCGATGCAGGTAGCTACATCTTCAACTCGCGTTCGGGTAAGAAGGAGCGTATCAGCCGTATCTACCAGATGCACGCTAACAAGCAGAATCCTATGGACTCGTTTGGTGCAGGTGATATCTGCGCAGTAGTAGGTTTCAAGGATATCCGCACCGGTGATACCTTGTGCGAGGAGGGTGGCAACATCGTTCTCGAGTCGATGACCTTCCCCGAGCCCGTTATCGGTATCGCGGTTGAGCCTAAGACTCAGAAAGACCTCGACAAGCTCGGCGTAGCTCTTGGTAAGCTGGCTGAGGAGGATCCCACCTTCACCGTGAAGAGTGATCCCGACAGCGGCCAGACCGTAATTAGCGGTATGGGTGAGCTTCACCTCGATATCATCATCGACCGTCTGAAACGCGAGTTCGGTGTTGAGATCAACCAGGGTGCTCCCCAGGTTAACTACAAGGAGGCTCTCAACGGCACCGTTCAGCACCGTGAGGTATTCAAGAAGCAGAGTGGTGGTCGTGGTAAGTTTGCTGATATCATCTTCGAGATTGGTCCCGCAGATGAGGGCGTAATCGGCTTGCAGTTCATCGATGAGGTTAAGGGTGGTAATGTACCTAAGGAGTACATCCCCGCTGTTCAGAAGGGCTTTGAGTCGGCTATGAGCAACGGTCCTTTGGCTGGTTTCGGTGTAGATAGCATGAAGGTTACCTTGAAGGATGGTTCGTTCCACCCCGTGGATTCGGATGCTCTCTCGTTTGAGATTTGCGCTCGCAACGGTTTCCGTCAGGCTGGCGTAAAGGCAAACCCCGTAATCAAAGAGCCTATTATGTCGGTTGAGGTTGTTACCCCCGAGGAGTATATGGGTGATATCATCGGTGACTTGAACAAGCGCCGCGGTCAGATCTCCGGTATGGAGAGCAAGGGTACCGCTCGCGTGGTTAAGGCTTCGGTGCCCCTGTCGGAGATGTTCGGTTATGTAACCGTACTCCGTACCCTCTCGTCGGGTCGTGCAACTTCGTCGATGGAGTTCTCGCACTTCGATGCCGTTAGCCCCAACCTCGCTAAGGAGATTATCGAGAAGAGCGGCGGCAGAAAACAAGAGTTAGAATAATTATTACAAGTAGAATATGAGTCAGAAAATCAGAATCAAATTGGAGTCTTTTGATCACAACTTGGTTGACAAGTCGGCTGAGAAGATCGTAAAGACCGTAAAGAGCACCGGCGCAGTAGTCAGCGGTCCTATTCCTCTGCCTACTCAGAAGAAGATCTTTACTGTGAACCGTTCGACCTTCGTTAACAAGAAGGCTCGTGAGCAGTTCCAGCTCTGCACCTTCAAGAGAATTCTTGATATTTACAGCACCACTCCCAAGACCATCGATTCGTTGATGAAGTTGGAGTTGCCTTCGGGTGTAGAGGTTAAGATCACCGTGTGATAAAACCCCGAGAATTTGCCGCCTCGCGCGCGTATATATATAATAGGTACGCGCGTGGGGGCAGGCAGAACTCAAAAACAATTAATGAGGTGGTGAGCGCCCGTGAATAGTAAAGCGGGACTGTCGAAGTAAAACGCTCCGCAACGCCTCAAACCAAAATGGAAAAAACCATTTCAAACCATTTATAAAAATTTAGACAACAGATGTCAGGACTTATTGGAAAAAAAATCGGAATGACTTCCGTTTTCAGTGCCGAGGGTAAGAACATACCATGCACTGTTATTGAGGCCGGTCCCTGTGTAGTTACGCAAATCAAGACTGTTGAGAAGGATGGCTACTCGGCAGTTCAGCTTGCCTATGACGACAAAAGTGAGAAGCACACCGGCAAGAGTTTGATGGGTCACTTCAAGAAAGCAGGTGTTACTCCTAAGCGTAAGTTGGTGGAGTTTACTGAGTTCCCCGAGGTTACCCTGGGTCAGGTGGTGACTTGCGAGTCGCTCGAGGAGGGCGCTTGGGTTGACGTTACCGGCGTATCGAAAGGTAAAGGTTATCAGGGCGTTGTTAAGCGTCATGGCTTTGCCGGCGTAGGTGGTCAGACCCACGGTCAGCACAACCGTCAGAGAAAGCCCGGTTCGCTGGGTGCATCGTCGTATCCTTCGCGCGTGTTCAAGGGCAAGCGTTTGCCCGGTCAGGCAGGAGGCGCTCAGGTTAAGGTTCTTAACCTCAGAGTACTCAAAGTAATCCCTGAGAACAACCTTATTCTTGTAAAGGGTTCGATTCCGGGAGCAAAAGGGTCTTATTTAATTATCGAGGCTTAGGACTATGGAATTAGTAGTATTTAACACCCAAGGTCAGGAGACCGCCAAGAAGGTGGTACTCGCTGAGTCGGTTTTTGGCATGGAGCCCAACAACCACGCTATCTACCTCGACGTTAAGCAGTATCTTGCTAACCAGCGTCAGGGTACCCACAAGGCGAAGCAGCGTAACGAAGTAGCTGGTTCGACCCGCAAACTCAAACGTCAGAAAGGTACCGGTGGTGCACGTTCGGGCAGCATCAAGTCGCCCTTGTTCCCCGGTGGTGGCCGCATCTTTGGTCCCGTACCCCGTGATTACAGCTTCAAGCTCAACAAGAAGCTCAAAGCAGTAGCACGCCGTAGCGCCCTTTCGATGAAGGCTCAGGCTGCGAACATCGTAGTAGTAGAGGACTTCGAGATGGAGACTCCTAAGACTAAGTCGTTCGTTGCTATGGAGCAGAACCTGAATCTGGCAGGCCAGAAGATTCTTTTGGTTGTGCCCGAGACTAACGTAAACATCTCTCTGAGCGTACGCAACTTGCAGAACGTTAAGGTGGTTCCCGCAGCTAACCTGTGCACCTATGACGTGATGAACTGCTCGAAGGTACTCTTCGCTGAGAGCGCTGTTAATATTGTAAACGAAATGTTAGCCTAAGAAAAACGATGGAAATTATTATTAAGCCTATTTTAACCGAAAAGATGACGGCTCAGGGCGAGAAACTGAACCGTTACGGTTTCATTGTCGATGGCAGAGCTAACAAATTGCAGATTCGCAATGCCGTTGAGCAGATGTACAATGTGGTAGTGACCGATGTTAACACCATCAATCGTAAGGGCAAAGTAAAGAGCCGTTACACCAAGCAGGGTCTGCTTGTAGGTCGCACCAATAATATTAAGAAAGCAATTGTTACCCTGAAAGCGGGCGACACTATTGATTTTTACAGTAATATCTAAAAGAGATGGCAGTAAAGAAGTTTAACCCCGTAACTCCGGGTCAAAGACACAAAGTTATCGGAACCTTTGATGATATTACGTCGAGTGTTCCCGAGAAATCGTTGCTCGAGCCTAAGAAGAGCACCGGTGGTCGTAACAACAGCGGTAAGATGACCGTTCGCTACATTGGTGGTGGTCACAAGCAGATGTACCGCGTAATTGATTTCAAACGTACCAAAGATATGCCCGCTGTGGTAAAGAGCATTGAGTACGATCCTAACCGTTCGGCTCGTATCGCTCTTATCTGCTACGCTGATGGTCAGAAGAGCTACATCTTGGCTCCCAATGGCTTGAAGGTAGGTCAGACCGTACTCAGCGGCGATAACGTTGCTCCTGAGGTAGGTAACACCCTGTTGCTTGCTAACATTCCTCTGGGTACCGTAATCCACGCTATCGAACTCTACCCCGGCCAGGGCGCAGCAATGGCTCGTAGTGCCGGTACCTACGCTCAGCTTCTTGCACGTGAAGGCAAGTATGCTATTATTAAACTTCCCTCGGGCGAGACCCGCATGGTTCTCACCACCTGCCGCGCAACAATCGGTGTTGTGTCGAATCCCGACCACAGCCTCGAGCAGCACGGTAAGGCAGGTAGAAAGCGCTGGCTCGGTCGTCGTCCCCACAACCGTGGTGTAACGATGAACCCCGTTGATCACCCCATGGGTGGTGGTGAAGGTCGTTCGTCGGGCGGTCACCCCCGTTCGCGCAAAGGCTTGCTGGCTAAAGGTTACAAGACCCGCAATCCTAAGAAGACCACCAGTAAGTTCATTATTTCCAAGAGAAAAAAATAATTATAAAATAGTAGCATAATGAGCCGTTCACTTAAAAAAGGACCATTTATCGAGCCTAAACTCGAGCAGCGTGTAGTAGCGCAGAACGAGAGCGGTAAGAAGTCTGTTATTAAGACTTGGTCGAGAGCAAGTATGATATCGCCCGACTTCGTAGGTCAGACGATTGCTGTTCACAACGGGAATAAGTTCATCCCCGTATATGTAACTGAGAATATGGTAGGCCACAAACTCGGTGAGTTCGCCCCCACGCGTAACTTCCGCGGCCACGCCGGTAACAAGAAAAAATAGTAGGAAATGGGAGCAAGAAAATACAATATGGCCGAGAAATTTAAGGCCGAGAAAAAGCAGATTGCCATTGCATCTCTGCGTGATTGCCCGACATCTCCCCGTAAGATGCGTATCGTAGCTGACACCGTTCGTGGTGTTGAGGTTAACCGAGCACTCGCAATCCTTCGTTACTCGAAGAAAGAGGCTTCGATCAAATTGGAGAAGCTCCTCCGTTCGGCAATTGCCAACTGGGAGGCTAAGAACCCCGATTTGCGTCTGGAGGATACCCCTCTCTGCGTAAAGGAGATCAGAGTTGACGGTGGTCGTATGTTGAAGCGAATCCAGCCCGCACCCCAGGGTCGCGCACACCGTATTCGCAAGCGTTCGAACCACGTTACGATTATTGTAGACAAAATGGTAAACGAAGAGAAAAAGTAATTAGAAGATGGGACAGAAAGTTAATCCTATAGCAAACAGGCTCGGTGTCATCCGCGGTTGGGACTCCAACTGGTTCGGTGGCAAGGACTTCTCGGAGAAACTTGTCGAGGACACCAAGATTCGTAAATACTTGAACGCTCGTCTTTCGAAAGCAAGTATTTCCAAGATTATCATCGAGCGCACTCTGAAACTTGTGACTGTTACCATCTCCACCGCTCGCCCCGGTATCATCATCGGTAAGGGTGGCCAGGAGGTCGACAAGTTGAAAGAGGAGCTCAAGAAGCTGACCGGTAAAGAGGTTCAGATTAACATTTTTGAGGTTAAGCGTCCTGAGGTTGATGCTGTTATCGTTGCAAACAACGTAGCACGTCAGTTGGAGGGCCGTGTATCGTACCGCCGCGCAGTTAAGACTGCAATCGCAGCAACTATGCGCGCAGGTGCCGAGGGTATCAAGATCCAGATTTCGGGTCGTATCGGTGGCGCCGAGATGGCACGTAGCGAGACCTACAAAGAGGGTCGTATTCCTCTTCACACCTTCCGCGCAGACGTAGATTACGCTCTGGCAGAGGCTCTCACCAAGGTTGGTATCCTGGGTATTAAGGTATGGATCTGCACCGGCGAGGTATACGCAAAGCGTGACCTGTTCGAGATTGCAGGTGCTAACTCCTTCAACGGTCCCGCTAATGGCGGTCAGGGCCGTGGTCCTAAGGGTGGCAACAAAAAGCGCAGAAATAACAATAACAAGTAGTACATTTTTAACAAGATAGAAAAAAATGTTACAGCCTAAGAAGACTAAGTTCAGAAGAATGCAGAAAGGCCGCATGAAAGGTCTTGCACAGCGAGGCAATCAGCTGGCTTTCGGTTCGTTCGGAATTAAAGCACTTGATTCGACCTGGATTACCGGTCGTCAGATAGAGGCCGCACGTCAGGCGATTGTTCGCTACATGAAGCGTGAGGGTCAGATTTGGATTCGTATCTTCCCCGATAAGCCCATCACTAAGAAGCCCGCTGAGGTACGTATGGGTAAGGGTAAAGGTTCTCCCGAGGGATTCGTAGCTCCCGTTACTCCGGGCCGTATCCTGTTTGAGGCAGAGGGTGTACCCTTGGAGGTAGCACAGGAGGCTCTCCGTTTGGGCGCACAGAAGTTGCCTATTGCTGTTAAATTTGTCGTTCGTCGCGACTATACTGAGGAAATCTAAAAATTAGTGAGAAAAGTTATGAAAACTGCAGAAATTAAAGAACTCTCGGTGGCTGACTTGGTTGAGCGCATCGAGGCAGAGAAGGCTAACCTCGCTAAGATGAAGGTTACCCACTCGGTATCGCCCGTTGAGAATTCGACAAACATTCGTAAAACTCGCAGAGACATCGCGCGTATGCTCACCGTTCTGCGTCAGAAGAATAATTAATAATCGTGCCGCTATGGAAAGAAATCTTAGAAAAGAGAGAATCGGAGTGGTAGTCAGCAACAAGATGGACAAGACCATCGTAGTTGCCGTTAAGAGAAAGGTTAAACACCCCATCTATGGTAAGTTCGTCAACAAAACTACCAAGTTTCATGCAGCTGACGAGCAGAACACCTGCAACGAAGGCGACACCGTGAAGATTATGGAGACGCGTCCTTTGAGTAAGACTAAGCGTTGGAGATTTGTAGAAATTATTGAAAGAGCTAAGTAAGAGCTATGATACAGCAAGAAAGTAGAATGACAGTAGCCGATAACAGCGGTGCAAAAGAGGTACTTTGCATCCGTGTATTGGGCGGAACGAAAAAGCGTTACGCTTCGATCGGCGATAAGGTTGTAGTGACCGTCAAGAGCGCATCCCCTTCGGGTGATATCAAGAAGGGTACCGTTTCGAAGGCGGTTGTTGTGAGAACCAAGAAGGAGATCAGACGCGCAAACGGTTCGTACATCCGTTTCGACGACAACGCCGTTGTGCTGCTGAACAACCAGGGTGAGATGAGAGGTACCCGTATCTTCGGTCCCGTTGCACGTGAGTTGCGTGACCAGTATATGAAGATTATCTCGTTGGCTCCCGAAGTATTGTAATTAATAAAAAACAGTAGTACAATATGGCAGTGAAACTTCATATTAAGAAAGGGGATATGGTTTACGTCATCGCCGGTGACAGCAAGAGCACCGAGAAGACCGGCCGTGTACTTTCGGTTGATGTGAAAAACCAGCGCGCAATCGTTGAGGGTTTCAACATGATCAAAAAGCACACCAAACCCAATGCTAAGAATCCCCAGGGTGGAATCATCGAGCAGGAGGCTCCGATTCACATCTCTAACTTGCAGCTTGCAGACCCCAAGAGCGGTAAGCCCACTCGCGTAGGTCGCAAGGCTGACAGCAATGGTAAATTAGTTCGTTACGCTAAAAAGTCAGGAGAGGAGATTAAATAATGGCATACGTACCTACACTCAAAACTAAGTACAAGGAGCAGATTGTTCCTGCACTTGTAAAGGAATTTGGTTATAAGAGTATAATGCAGGTTCCTAAGCTGACCAAGATTGTCGTAAACCAGGGTATGGGCCAGGCAATCGCCGACAAGAAGCTCATCGAGGTTGCTCAGGAGGAGTTGTCGACCATCACTGGTCAGAAGGCTATCCAGACCAAGTCGCGTAAGGATATCTCGAACTTCAAACTCCGTAAGGGTATGCCTATCGGTGTTACCGTAACCCTTCGTGCGGAGCGTATGTACGAGTTCTTGGAGCGTCTTATCGCAGTAGCACTTCCCCGTATCCGTGACTTCAAGGGTATCGAGGAGAAATTCGATGGTAAGGGTAACTATACCCTCGGTGTGAAGGAGCAGATTATCTTCCCCGAGATCGACATCGACAAGATCACCAAGATCTTCGGTATGGAGATTACCTTCGTAACCACCGCACAGACCGACGAGGAGGGTTACGCCCTTCTGCGCGAGTTTGGCCTTCCATTTAAGAACGCTAAAAAAGCATAGTAAGTTATGGCAAAGGAATCAATGAAAGCACGTGAGGCACGCCGCCTCAAATTGGTCAACAAGTATGCTGCCAAGCGTGCCGCACTGAAAGAGGCCGGCGACTGGGAGGGTTTGAGCAAGTTGCCCCGCAACAGCAACCCTATCCGTCTGCACAACCGTTGCAAACTGACCGGTCGTCCTAAGGGCTATATGCGTCAGTTCGGTATCAGCCGTATCCAGTTCCGCGAGATGGCTTCGGCAGGTCTGATCCCCGGTGTAAAGAAGGCATCGTGGTAGTCCCCAGCCCGAGCGGTAGGTAACTACCGACCACTCGGCAAGAGAAACCCACCCGGCCCCTTCTCAGTGGGAGAGAAGGTGCCGATGGTGTAAAACAAAAAACAATGGGCGCAGGCACGGTGTCTGTTCCCGACAAATAAAAAACACAGTTAGTATAATTTAAAAGAATTATGACAGATCCTATTGCAGATTTCCTGACAAGGATTAGAAACGCGGCGAAAGCCAACCACAAGGTGGTTGAAGCTCCCGCATCGAAAATGAAGTTGGAGATTGCACGCATTCTTTGCGAGCAGGGCTACATCCTCGCTTACAAGCAGGAGCAGGATGAGCGTGGCCACGCTACCATCAAGATTGCGTTGAAGTATCACCAGGCTACCAAGACCAACGCTATTAAGGTCATCAAACGAGTATCGCGTCCCGGTTTGCGTCGCTACGCAAGTGTTGCTGAGATGCCTCGCGTGATGAATGGTTTGGGTATCGCTATTCTCTCGACCCCTAAGGGCATTATGACCGATAAGGAGGCTCGCAAAGAGAATGTAGGCGGTGAGGTGCTCTGCTATGTATATTAATAGTCCGACGAGCGCATCAAAAACTTTATTTTTCTTAAACAATTAAAAACAGTTAAAAAATGTCAAGAATTGGAAAATTACCTGTAAACTTGCCCGCAGGTGTTACCGTTGAGGTATCGCCCTCGAATGTGGTAAGCGTGAAAGGACCTCTGGGTAGCCTCTCGCAGCAAGTAGATGCTGACATCGAGGTTAAGATAGAGGACGGCGTATTGACACTTCATCGTCCTACGAACCAGCCACGCCACCGCTCGATGCACGGGCTCTACCGCGCCTTGATCAACAACATGGTGATTGGCGTTTCGAAAGGCTACGAGACCAAACAAGAACTCGTCGGTGTCGGCTTCAAAGCCGAAGTAAAAGGCCAGCTTCTGGAGATGTCGCTGGGTTATTCGCACGATATTCACTTCCTGCTTCCTGAGGAGGTAAAGGCTGAGGTGTTCCAGGAGAAGAAGGGTAACCCCATCCTCACCTTGAAGAGCATCGATAAGCAGCTCGTAGGTCAGGTTGCAGCAAAGATTCGTTCGTTGCGTAAGCCCGAGCCCTACAAAGGAAAAGGTATCAAGTTTGTTAATGAGCAGCTCCGCCGCAAAGCGGGTAAATCTGCAAGTGCTAAATAATAAAACCGCGTAAAGTTATGTCATTGAATAAGATTGAAAGAAGAGAGAGGATCAAGCACCGTATTCGCAAGATCGTTTTCGGTACTGCCGAGCGTCCTCGTATGACTGTATTCCGCAGCAACAAGCAGATTTATGTACAGGTTATTGACGACGAGCGCGGTGTAACACTCTGCGCAGCATCGTCGCTGGACAAAGAGCTTGCAGGCAAGTTGGAGGGTATGAACAAGACTCAGGTTGCTGCTGAGGTTGGTAAACTCGCTGCTGCTCGTGCAATCGAGAAGGGTATCCAGACCGTATCGTTTGACCGTAACGGTTACCTCTATCACGGAAGAGTAAAAATGTTGGCTGATGCCGCCCGCGAAGGTGGTCTTAAATTTTAAGCAATTATGTCGAATACTAACATAAAGAAAGTAAGAACAAGCGACCTCGAGTTGAAAGACAGACTCGTTGCTATCCAGCGCGTTACCAAGGTAACCAAGGGTGGTCGTACTTTCACCTTTTCGGCTATTGTGGTTGTAGGTAACGAGCAGGGTGTCGTAGGCTACGGTCTGGGCAAAGCCAGCGAGGTTCAGGCAGCCATCGCAAAAGGTGTAGAAGATGCAAAGAAGAATCTGATCAAGATTCCCGTAATCAACGGCACAATTCCTCACGCTCAGGAGTACCGCTTTGGTGGCTCGGAGGTGATCATTCGCCCCGCTGCAGCCGGTACCGGTGTGATTGCAGGTGGTGCAATGCGTGCAGTGTTTGAGAGCGTTGGTATCCACAACATCCTCGCTAAGAGCAAGGGTTCGTCGAACCCCCACAACTTGGTGAAGGCTACCATCGGTGCATTGGCAGAGCTCCGCGATGCTTACACCGTTGCTCAGATTCGTGGTATCTCGCTGAACCAGGTGTTTAACGGTTAATTAAATTGAAGTAAAGTTATGGCAAAATTGAAAATCACTCAGGTTAAGAGCCGTATCGGTGCAACCGGTGCTCAGAAGAAGAACCTCGATGCACTCGGACTTCACAAGATTAACCAGACAGTAGAGCACGATGATTCGCCTATCATCAAGGGTATGGTGAACAAAGTGAGCCACTTGGTAAAGGTTGAGGTTGCCGAGTAAATTACACACATTTACGAATTTTTAAAAGAGTAAGAACAATGAGTCTGAATAATTTGAAACCCGCAGCAGGTTCCACTCATCACGAGAAGCGTATCGGTCGCGGCCAGGGTTCTGGTCACGGTGGTACTTCGACTCGTGGTCACAAGGGTGCACAGTCGCGTTCGGGTTACCATAGCAAGTTGGGCTTCGAGGGTGGTCAGATGCCCTTGCAGCGCCGTCTGCCCAAATTTGGTTTTACCAACATCAAGCGTGTAGAGTACAAGGCTATCAACCTCAATGTAGTTGAGGAGTTGGCAGCTAAGAACAACCTCACCGAGGTTAACATGGATACCTTCGTACAGGCCGGTTTCGTATCGACCTCGGACAAGGTTAAGGTTCTTGGCAACGGTACTCTTACCAAGGCCCTCACCGTTACCGCTCACGCATTTAGCAAGAGCGCACAGGCAGCCATCGAGGCTCAGGGCGGTAAGGCAGTAGTTTTTGGTGCAGAGGAGATTGCTGAGTAAGAAACTAACCTACACAAAAAAAATTAAGCCGTGAAGAAATTCATCGAAACCATTAAGAATATATTTAAGATCGAGGAGTTGCGTAGCAGAATTCTCTTTACCATCTGCCTCCTTCTTATCTATAGATTTGGTTGCTTTGTTTCGCTCCCGGGTATTAATCCTAACGAGATCTTTGCGTTGCAGCATCAGGTAGAGGGCAATGGTTTGCTCGGCCTGTTGGACATCTTCTCCGGAGGTGCATTCTCCAACGCATCGATCTTCGCTCTGGGTGTTATGCCCTACATCTCGGCCTCGATTGTAATTCAGTTGTTGGGAATCGTAGTTCCCTACTTCCAGAAGTTGCAGAAAGAGGGTCAGAGTGGTCAGCGTAAACTCAACCAGTGGACAAGGTATTTGACCATTGTAGTGCTGCTGCTTCAGGGTCCCGCATACCTTGCTAACCTCAGTGCCCAGCTCCCCGCCAGCGCATATGTGCTTGGCGCCAACAGTTGGCTCTTCAAGTTCAGCGCAATGATGGTACTTATTGCCGGTACTATGTTTGTGATGTGGCTTGGTGAGAAGATTACCGACAAGGGTATCGGTAATGGCGTGTCGCTTATCATCTTCGTTGGTATCGTAGCACGTCTGCCGCAGGCCTTCATGACCGAGTTGAACACTCGTTTGAGCGAGTCGACCGGTGGTCTGGTAATGTTGGTTGTGGAGATTATCCTGCTCTTCTTAGTGTTTATGGCCACCATCGCACTCGTACAGGCTGTTCGTAAGATTCCTGTACAGTATGCTAAGCGAGTTGTTGGCAATAAGCAATACGGTGGAGTACGCCAGTACATCCCCTTGAAACTCAACGCTGCAAACGTGATGCCTATCATCTTTGCTCAGGCGCTGATGTTCATCCCCATGCTCTTTGGTCGCATGGAGGCTACTCAGGGTATTGCTGCGACATTCTCTAACTTCACAGGGTTCTGGTACAACTTTGTATTCGCTCTCTTGGTAATTGCGTTCACCTATTTCTACACCGCAATTATCGTTAACCCCAACATGATGGCTGACGAGCTCAAGCGCAACGGTGGCTTTATCCCCGGCATCAAGCCTGGTAAGGAGACTGTTCGCTACATCGACAACATCATGACAAGAATCACCCTCCCCGGTTCGATCTTCTTGGCAGTTGTGGCTATCTTGCCCGCATTTGCTACTAAGCTCGGTATCAACCAGCAGTTCTCGTATTTCTACGGTGGTACTTCGCTGTTGATTATGGTGGGTGTAGTTCTTGACACTCTCAAGCAGATAGAGAGTCATCTGTTGATGCGTCACTACGATGGTCTTATGAAGACCGGCCGTATCAAAGGTCGTGCAGGCTATTAATCGACGTAAAGGCAGAAAAGACTCAATCGCTTAATAAACAAGAGTTCTTTGAAGAAGATGATATATCTGAAAACAGAGGAAGAGATCGAACTGCTGCGTGAGAACAACCTCTTGGTGAGCGCAACACTCGCCGAGGTAGGCAAGCACATCAAGCCCGGAGTGACCACTCTGGAGCTCGATAGAATTGCCGAGGAGTTTATCCGCTCGCACGGAGCAGTTCCTGGCTTCCTCGGATACGGAGGCTTTCCCAATACCCTCTGTGTCTCGGTTAATCAGCAGGTCGTACACGGCATACCGTCGAACTATGCTCTCCAGGAGGGCGATATCGTATCGGTGGACTGTGGCACCATTTTGAAGGGGTTCTATGGCGACTCGGCTTACACCTTCGGCGTAGGCGAGATCTCTGAGCAAAATCAGCAGCTGCTCACTGTGACCAAGGAGGCTCTTCTTAAAGGTGTCGAGCAGGCGGTGGCAGGCAACAGAGTGGGGGATATCTCCGCTGCTGTGCAGGCACACGCAGAGAAGTATGGCTACGGCGTTGTGCGTGAGTTGGTGGGTCACGGTCTTGGTCGCAATATGCACGAAGATCCCGAGATTCCCAACTATGGCGCACGAGGCAGAGGCCCGCTCTTGAAAGAGGGTATGGTAATCTGCATCGAGCCGATGATTAATATGGGACGCAAGGATGTGGTTTTTGAGCGCGACGGCTGGACAGTTCGTACGCGTGACAATAAACCCTCGGCTCACTTTGAGTTTGCGGTGGCAATCCGCAAGGGCGAGGCCGATGTGTTGACAGATTTCAGTATCATCGAAAAGGCAATCGGGATTGCCCGATAATGTAGAAACATTAAAAAAGGAAAAAGACTCTATGGCAAAGCAGGCTGCTATTGAAAAGGACGGTACTATCGTTGAGGCGTTGTCGAATGCAATGTTCCGCGTTGAGTTGGACAATGGTCACGTTATCACCGCCCACATCTCCGGAAAGATGCGTATGCACTTCATTAAGATTCTGCCCGGAGATAAGGTAAAGGTCGAGATGTCCCCCTATGATTTGACAAAGGGACGCATTTCGTTCCGCTACAAGTAAACCACAATTGGTTCACTTTTAAAACAACAAAACGATGAAAGTAAAAGCATCAATTAAGAAAAGAAGTGAGGATTGCAAAATTGTAAAGCGTAAGGGCAAACTCTACGTTATTTGCAAAAAGAATCCTAAGTTTAAAATGCGCCAAGGCTAATCAATTAAATTAAGAGAAATTTATGGCACGTATAGTAGGTGTAGATTTACCTAAAAATAAGAGAGGCGAGATTGGCCTCACCTATATTTACGGCATTGGCCGCAGCACCGCTCAGTTGATTCTCGACGAGTGCGGTATCGACCGCAACATCAAGGTTCAGGATTGGACTGATGATCAGGTAGCTGCCATCCGTAACTACATTGCTGAGAAGGATATCAAAGTAGAGGGCGAGTGCCGCTCTTTGGTACAGCTCAACATCAAACGATTGATGGATATCGGTTGCTACCGTGGTATCCGTCACCGTCTGGGCCTTCCCGTTCGCGGTCAGAGCACCAAGAACAACGCTCGTACCCGTAAAGGTAGAAAGAAGACTGTAGCGAACAAGAAAAAAGCAACTAAGTAATCGTAGAAAGTTATGGCAAAAAAACCAGGAACAGTTAAGAAGAGAGTTGTTAAGGTTGAGGCTCAGGGTATGGCCTTTGTTCACTCGACTTTCAACAACGTGATTATCACCCTGACCAACGCAGCTGGTGAGGTTATCAGTTGGAGCTCGGCAGGTAAGATGGGTTTTAGAGGTTCGAAGAAGAACACTCCCTATGCAGCCCAGACTGCTGCTGCTGACTGCGCTAAGGTTGCTTACGACCTTGGTTTGCGTAAGGTTAAGGTATATGTAAAGGGTCCGGGTGCAGGTCGTGAGTCTGCAATTCGTACCATTCACGGTGCAGGTATCGAGGTAATGGAGATTATCGACGTTACTCCGCTGCCCCACAACGGATGTCGTCCTCCCAACCGCCGTCGCGTCTAATCCCTGGGTGGCTTAGAAAGCTGATAGCGTAAAACGAGAAAGGACAAATAATCTGTTAAGTGAAAAAAGTAAAAAACAATAAAGAAAAATGGGAAAGTATATAGGACCTAAATCTAAAATAGCTCGTAAGTTTGGCGAGCCTATTTTCGGAGCGGACAAGTTTCTCGAGAAGAAGAACTACCCTCCCGGACAGCACGGACTGAACCGTAAACGCAAAAAAGTGTCGGAGTACGGTACTCAGTTGAGTGAGAAACAGAAAGCCAAGATGACCTACGGTTTGTTGGAGCGTCAGTTCCACAAGACCTTCGAGGAGGCAGCACGCATGGGTGGTATCACCGGTGAGAACTTGCTGAAACTTTTGGAGTGCCGTTTGGACAACGTGGTTTACCGTTTGGGTATCGCCCCCACTCGCGCTGCTGCTCGTCAGTTGGTATCGCACCGTCACATCACCGTTAATGGTGAGGTTGTAAACATCCCCTCGTACAGCTTGAAGGTGGGTGATGTTGTAGGTGTTCGCGAGAAGTCGAAGAGCCTCGAGGTTATCACCGAGTCGCTCGCAGGCCGTCAGGTAAACCGTTACGCTTGGTTGGAGTGGAACGCCCAGACTATGACTGGTAAGTTCTTGCAGCGTCCCGAGCGTGAGGATATCCCCGAGAATATTAAAGAGCAGTTGATCGTCGAGTTGTACTCGAAATAAATCTAACCAATAAGTAGTAAAATTATGGCAATATTAGCATTCCAAAAACCCGAGAAGGTGATTATGCTCGAATCGACCTCCAATTTCGGAAAATTTGAGTTCCGTCCTTTGGAGCCCGGTTTTGGTCTCACCATCGGTAATGCTTTGCGTCGTATTCTGCTCTCCTCGTTGGAGGGTCATGCAATTACGACTGTGAAGATTGCTGGTGTGGACCACGAGTTTGACGCTATTCCCGGCGTTATGGAGGGAATGATTGATATCGTCCTCAACCTCAAGCAGGTACGCTTCATCCGCACCGTTGAGAATGCCGACAGCGAGAAGGTGTCGGTAAACGTTGCTGGCGTAACTGAGTTGACCGCAGGATATATATCGAACTTCCTTACCAACTTCAAGGTTCTCAACCCCGATCTGGTGATTTGCCACCTGACTCCTGAGACCAAAATGCAGATTGACCTGACCATCGGAAGCGGCAGGGGTTATGTTCCGGCTGAGGAGAATGCCCCCGTAGATGCCGAGTTCGGACTTCTACCTATTGATTCGATTTTCACACCGATCAAGAACGTTAAATACTCGATTGAAAACTACCGCGTAGAGCAAAAGACCGACTACGAGAAACTCAACCTCGAGATTACCACCGATGGTTCGATTCATCCGAAGGAGGCATTGAAGGAGGCTGCTAAGATTCTTATCCAGCACTTCATGCTCTTCTCCGACGAGCGCATCACCATCAACATGGAGGAGAGCTCGCCCGTTGAGGAGTTCGACGAGGATGTACTTCACATGCGTCAGCTGTTGAAGACCAAGTTGGCAGATCAGGATCTCTCGGTTCGTGCCCTCAACTGCTTGAAGGCTGCCGAGGTAGAGACTATCGGTGATTTGGTACGCTTCAACCGCAACGACCTGTTGAAGTTCCGCAACTTCGGTAAAAAGTCGCTCACCGAGCTGGATGATCTTCTCACTTCGCTGAACCTCCACTTCGGTATGGACGTTTCAATCTACAAACTTGATAAAGATTAAGTTAACCTATGAGACACAATAGAAAATTCAATCACCTTGGCCGTCAGAGCGCACACCGTAAGGCGATGTTGGCCAATATGGCAAGCTCTTTGATTCTCCACAAGCGAATCGAGACCACTGTCGCAAAGGCAAAGGCTCTGAAAAAGTATGTTGAGCCCCTGATGACCAAATCGAAAGAGGACACTACCCACCAGCGTCGCGTTGTGTTCAGCTACTTGAAGGATAAGTATGCTGTAACCGAGCTGTTCCGCGTAGTGGCTCCCAAGATTGCAGACCGTCCCGGTGGCTACACCCGTATCCTCCACACCGGTTTCCGCTTGGGTGACGCTGCTGAGATGTGTATCATCGAGCTCGTGGACTTCAACGAGACCTACGTTGAGGGCGCAGTAGTTGCTGCTGCTAAGCCTAAGACTCGTCGTAGCCGCTCGGGTGCTAAGAAGGTAGCAGAGGATGCTCAGGTAGCTGAGGCTCCCGCTGCTGAGGCACCTGCAAAGGCTAAGAAGCCCGCAGCACCTAAGAGCACCGCAGCAAAGGCTTCGGGCGCAAAGGTGAAGGCTGTTAAGACTGGTGTTACCAAGAAATAGTCAGACGGCTTTTAGATAAAGGAGGGGGTGCTTGTTATCAAGCACCCCTCCTTTATTTAGCAAAAGTCGTCTGGCTGGTGATTTTGGTGTTAGAGCAGTTTTTGTGTCGCTCACATACGCTAAGTATGCTACGCTTCCCCAAAAACTACTCTGCCTAAAAATCCCTCAGCCATACGACTTTTAAAGTTTCGGGTGGGGTGGGTAAGAATAGAAAAGCGTCTGCGACGCCTTCCCTTGTGAGTCAAATGCTCGTTTACTTTAAGTAAACCCCGCTTTGCCTCCCTTCGCGAAGCCCAAAAATTCCCTCGATTATATGACTTCTCGATGTGGGTAAGTTTATATTAAAAGCAGAGAGTGGTATTGAACCACTCTCTGCTTTTTTGGATAGGGCGGATAGGGCGGATAGGGCGGATAGGGCGGATAGGGCGGATAGGAGTAGTAGGAGTTGAAGAGAGTTTAGGGAGTTTAGGGAGTTTAGGGAGTTTAGGGAGTTTAGGGAGTTTAGGGAGTTTAGGGAGTTTAGGGAGTTTAGGGAGTTTAGGGAGTTTAGGGGTTCTCCTTACTCTCCCTAAATTCTTTAAATTCCCTAAATTCCTTAACCTCCCTATAATTCACCCCAATTCTCTTCACCTATTGCATAAATTTTTTTTGCAATAACTATAAAAATTAGTTGCATAACGAAAAAAAATAGTTATATTTGCGGTAGAGTTAATCAAACAGACGAAAGATGAAAGAGAAACTTACACGTCGCGAGGAGGAGATTATGCGTCATTTCTGGGCGCAGGGCGAGATGTTTGTGCGTGAGTTGCGCGAGCTATATCCCGAGCCACGCCCTCACTTCAATACTCTCTCGACAATGGTGCGTGCCCTCGAAGCAAAGGGTTACCTTGGTCATAACGCTTACGGGAACAGCTTCCGCTACTATCCTCTTGTCAGCGAGGAGGAGTTTGGTGGCAAAACCATCGTCGGTGCGGTGAGTCGCTACTTTGAGAACTCCTACCTCACTGCGGTTTCTGCGCTCGTCAAGGAGGAGAAGATATCTATCGACGAACTCAAAGAGCTGATTGCCCAAATTGAATCCCAAAATGAGTAACCACTATGCAGAGCCTGTTGACATACAACCTGCGCGTGGCAGCGGTGATGGCGGTCTTCTACCTCTTCTACCGCTTGCTGTTGAGCCGTGAGACCTTCCACCGACTCAACCGCGTGGTGCTGCTTGCCACTGCGTTGCTCTCGTTTGTGCTTCCGCTCTGCATCATCACCATCACCCGCACGGTGGAGGTCGGCTCCTTCGAGATAGACTCCTTGGGCACTGCCACTGATGCTAATCTTTACATTACCACTCAGCGGATTGCCGAGTCCGCATCACTGCATCTAATCATTAGCCTGATTTTCGGGGTGGGGGTGCTGGCAGTTCTGGCTTGGAACGTGGCGAGTATTATTTCGTTGCGCCGACTGATAAAGAGTGGCAGACCTGCCGAACTATATGGCGAAGAGGTGACCGTTGTCGAGCAGCAGATTGCTCCGTTTAGTTGGTTTCGCCATATCGTCATATCCGAGCAGGACGCTGAGGAGTGTGGCGAGATGGTGGTGGCGCACGAGAAGGCCCACATTGCCCTGCGTCATAGTTGGGACTTGGCGGTTGTAAATCTTTGTTGCGCGGTGCAGTGGTTTAACCCTGCTATGTGGCTCTTGCGCAGCGACTTAAAGGATATCCACGAATTTGAGGCTGATGCAGAGGTGTTGCGATCGGGCATCGATGCACGCAGCTACCAAATACTTTTAATAAAAAAGACTGTCGGCAATAAATCCTACTCCATTGCCAACAGTCTGAATCACAGTACACTTAAAAAACGCATTACTATGATGTTATCTAAAAAATCTTCGGCCGGGAGCCGTTGGAAGTTGCTCTACACACTTCCCGTTGTGGCTCTCTCGCTGACGGCCTTTGCCGAGCAGCGCACCAACCTTGTTGTTATCAACGATTCCGACAACAAAGTTACACAAAATTCCGACAATGTCAAAACCGATGGTAATTACACCGTCATCTACGAGAAAGATGGTCGTGACACTATGAATGTCCGCCTCTCGTTGGAGATTACTGACGATGGCGGTCAACTCTTCACTGGCTCGCAGAGTGCTTTGAAAGCTTTTAGCGAATACTTTGCAGGTAAGAATAGTATCGACCTCCATTTGGACAAAATATATGAGAATGCAGAGGATGTCGATGCCAAAGACCTCACCATCTATGGCCCTGAGGGCAGTGCAGTTATCTCGGTAGATTTCGAGGGCAACTACCAACTCAATGGCAAGCCGAGCAGTTTGAAAGCTATCGGCAAGCAACTCGCCAAGTGGCGCGGCACGCCCGATGAGCCTAAGAGTATTCTTATCAGTGCTTGGAAGGATTGCCCTGTGGACTATACCGTTGCCCTGAAAGAGGTGCTCCGCGAAAATGGCCAGTTGCGTATTACTACCATATACAACGAGGACTTTGATATCTTATTTGATGGGGTTGATGGGGCGTTGTATAAACTTACCTTAGAAGATTAAAAAAACCATCTAATCGGTGAATTTGGTGTTGAGGGTGCTTAGGTAACCGCTTACATACAGCAAGTATGCTACGCGGCTCCCCAAACACCCTCGCCTAAAAATCCCTCGATTATATGACTTTTTAAGGTTGTGGGAAGGAAACCATTATATCTGTGAATTTTAGTTGTACTTTTTTATCCAATAAACTAATCAACCATGAAAAGATTAATAACTATTGTTGCTTCTCTTCTCTTTGCTGGGGCGGCGCAGGCCCAAAATGTGGGAATTACAGTGCGAAGTTCGTTTGAGGTTCAGGAGGAGATTAAAAAGAGTATCGACTCGCTCACCATTGAACTCGGCCTCGACAAGAAACAGGCTAAGAAGATGAAGAAGGCGATGGAGTACGACTATAGTAACGATGTAATGTCGCAGGCCTCGGTGCTAATCACAGAACTCAATCTCAACTTCCCGAACTTTGACCACGAGTCGGTAGAGAGGGAGAACAGAAAGCGTGATGAGCGTTACGCAAAATTCCTCACCCCCGAGCAGTTCGAAAAGTGGAAAGCCAACGAAGAGGAGGCTGCTCGTCGCAAAGCCGAAGAGACTCGGCGAGCAATGGAGCAGTTCCAACTGATGCTTCAAGGAGCAATACCTGTACCAGGTACCGAGGAGTAGGAGTAAACCCTTAGAGCAGTATCGAATTGTTCTCTAAATACTCGCGGGTACGATTTTTCGTACCCGCGAGTATTTTTATAGTGAGGTTAATGAGTTTAGGGAGTTTAAGGAGTTTAAGGAGTTTAAGGAGTTTAAGGAGTTTAAGGAGTTTAAGGAGTTTAAGGAGTTTAAGGAGTTTAAGGAGTTTAAGGAGTTTAAGGAGTTTAAGGATTATC
>JAFNVE010000139.1 GCA_017379955.1 Tidjanibacter sp.
AATCTCCCTAATCTCCCTAATCTCCCATAACTCCCATAATTCCTATAATTCCTATTACTCCTATCCGCCCTATTAGCCCTATCCCAAAAAGCAGAGAGTGGCTCGATACCACTCTCTGCTTTTAATATAAACTTACCCACATCAAGAAGTCATATGGCTGAGGGATTTTGGGGCTTCGTGAAGTGAGTAGAGCCGAGCATACTTCGGTGTATGTGAGGCGAAGACTCGCGAGGGAAGTGCCAAAGTCACCAGCCAGATGACTTCGTGAGCACCAAACGAAGCATATTAATCGCCGCTGTGGACGACCTCTCAATATTCACCGAGCGCAACCTACCTCCGTGATAGAGTTGGGAGGTGACACCCTCAGGGGTTGCAACGGCAATCCACACCGTACCGACAGGCTTGGTGGGTGTTCCGCCATCGGGGCCTGCGATGCCTGTGGTGGCAATGGCGTAGTCCGCACCGCACACTCGGCGCACACCCTCGGCCATCTGCTCGGCCACCTGCTGGCTCACTGCGCCATATTCTGCAATATCCTCAGCACGCACTCCCAATACATTGACTTTTACATCGTTGCTATACGACACCACGCTACCCATAAAGTAGGCCGACGCACCCGCCTCGGCGGTAAAACGGCTGCTCAGCGCACCGCCCGTGCACGACTCGGCACAGGCCAGCGTAGCACCGCGCTCGGTGAGCATACGCGCCACAACACCCGCCACCGACTCCTCACCATAGCCGACAAAGTAGTCGCCCAAAATAGCCTCCAACGCCTTAAATCTATGTTCCATCTCAGCCTCAGCCACCTCAGCACTCACATCGTATGCCGAGAGCCTCAACCTCAACTGACGAGGCGAAGGGAGATAGGCAAGGTGCAACCACTCGGGCAGTGCATCCTCCCACTCGGCAATACGCTCCGCCAACATCGACTCGGCAAGGCCAAAGGTAATCATCGTGCGATGTACCACGCTGCGCAGCGCAAAATGCTCCTTTACCTTCGGGATCACCTCCTCGCGCATCAGTGCCTCCATCTCGAAGGGTACACCCGGAAGGCTTACGACCACCCTACCCTCCTTCTCGAACCACATACCCGGCGCAGTGCCGTTGCGGTTGGTCAGCACCTCGCAGCACTCGGGCACAAGTGCCTGACCCTGATTTAGTTCGTTAAACTCTATACCCTTCGCCCTCATCATCTGCTCCACAGCGCGATAGGTAGGCTCGTGGCGTACCAAACGGGAGTCAAAGAGTGCGGCAAGGGTTGTCTTGGTGATATCGTCCTTCGTAGGGCCGAGTCCGCCTGTGATAATCACAAGGGGTGCGCGACGCATAGCCTCAGTGACAGCCGAGGCAATCTCGTCGCCACTGTCACCCACCGTCAATCGCCTCTCAACACGCACACCAACCTCGCCCAACAACTGAGCAATAGTGGCAGAGTTGGTATCGACAATCTGACCAATCAGAATCTCATCACCAATGGTAATTACATTACAATTCATATCTTTTGTCTATTATGTTAGCGAGGAGATAGAGCCCTTTCGGTAGTGCTCTACCATTGCCAGATGCTGGCAAATCTTCTTCGCAAAACCAGCACCATTATATATAAGTCCGGTATAAATCTGCACCAGGTCGGCACCTGCATCGAGCAGTGTCTGCACATCCTCGGGCTTCATTACACCACCACTCGCAATCAGCGGATAGTGACCCGGCAGGCGACTCTTGACATATTTCAGCAACTCCACCGTATACGGGAAGAGAGGCTCACCACTCAATCCGCCCTCGCCCACCTTGCGCAGACGACGTGGCGAACTCTTCAACCCCTCGTGGTTGTAGGTTGTACCACCCACCACAAGACCATCGAGCTGAGTTTCGATAAGCACCTCTATAATACTATCTACCAATGCCTTATCCCAATCGGGCGACACCTTCATTAGTATCGGGCAGTAGTCAGTCTGACCCCTGCGGAAGTCGACAAGGGCATCCATCACTGCCAGAAGCATACTCTTCACATCGCCTCCCTCCATTGTCACCTGTTCGATAAGCGGCTCCACATTGAGGGTAAAGTAATCGACATATTGGTAGAGGTTGCGAAACATTTTCAGGTAGTCGCGAACGGTGCCATCCAGGTCGGTGAGGGTATTTTTGGCGATATTCGCACCCACTCGCTCGGCAGGTCGCTCACCACGACGACGCAGATTGTAGAGTGCCTGTTCCAACCCCCCATTTTCAAAACCGATACGATTGATAAGTGCGCGGTCGGCCTTCAAGCGGAATAATCGGGGGCGTGCATTGCCATTTTGAGGCTTGGGCGTGAGAGTACCAATCTCGACAAAACCCCAACCGAGGGCCTTCAACTGACGATATAGGCGGCCATCGACATCAAAGCCTGCCGATATACCGATTGGATTAGGAAAACTCACACCGAAAATCTCGCGCTCCAACACGGGGTCATCATAACGATAACACTTGGCAAGTGCCCATCGTCCAGCACGCGTGCCACCCACACGACGGAGCAACCACAAACGGAGGCGATGCTTGCCCTCGGCGGTAAATATTGATGGATATTTCTGAACTCTCCTACCCATTTGTCTTCTTGTTTTGTTTTACAAAGATAGTTCTTTTCGCTAAAAAAACTCTTTGCGCAGGGAGTAATTTTTGCGGAATCGCTCAAACTGCGAGGGCTGAGTTTTAAGTTTCAAATCAATCTCTTCGAGCGGGCAGTATGTCTCTATTTGTGCCACCATCTCCTCCCAACCAATCGGGCGTGGAGTGGTAGGTACCACCTCCGAAGGGTACCAATCGGTGAAAGGCAAATCAAAACGCTCGGAGAGAGCACGCATCACAATCGAAGAGGCATTTGCCTTGCCCTGAATTGAGTAGCCGGCAATATGGAAGGTCGAGATAACTGCCTTACGCACAACCTCTTCGCTGATACGCTTCGGCTCACCCTCCCATACATCAAGATAGCAGTCTATTCTCTTTGCCGAGATTGCCGCGCTCAGTGCCTCGGTATCAACCACCTCGCCACGCGAAGCGTTGATGAGTGCCACACGCGGACGTAGCAGAGCCAACTCCCTTTCGCCAATAAGATGATAGGTCGGATGGTCGCCATCGTGCGTAAGCAGCGGATGGAGAGTAACTATATCGGCCGTAGCAAGGAGTTCATCGAGAGGCACAAAACCATCCTCTCTGCCAAGACCTTCGGCCTGCTCACGAGGCGGGTCGCTGCACAGCACTCTAAAACCCCAACTGCGAGCATACTCAGCCACCAATCGGCCCACATTACCCACACCTACAATGCCCAGCGTGCACTCCTCAGGCTCGGCAGCCCTACGCGAAAGGTGAAGTGTCAACACAGCACTAACCCATTGAAGTACAGCGCGAGCATTACACCCTGCGGCAGTCACAACCTCAATCCCCTGCTCCCTGCACCACTCCATATCGATATGGTCGTAACCAATGGTGGCGGTGCAAATTAGTCGCACACTGCTCCCTTCGAGCAACTTGCGGTCGCAACGGGTACGGGTACGCACCAGAAGGATATCGGCATCGCGTACCTCACGCGGAGTGATACCCTCACCATCTATCGTAACTACCTGAGCCACACGGGCAAGCACATCGGCGATGTATGGTATCTGATTATCTGCAACAATCTTCATATCGAAAAACTATTGTTTGATTATTACAAAGATAGATTTTTTTTCTTAACTTTATCTGCGCATAACAACCATTTTTACCCATTATCACCAATGGCTCGTCACCAAATAGTAATAATTCTGCTATTGATACTCCTCCCCGCACCGCTCCTTGCACAGAGTGGTGGATGGCGCACTGTGGCGAACATTGCCTTTATGAATACCGAGAATCTCTACGACACCGCCGACTCTCCGTTTGATGGCGACGAGGAGTACACCCCAACGGGCGCAAAACGCTGGACAGAAGAGCGTTACCGGCAGAAGTTACACTCCATCGCCCGCATCCTCGACGATATGGCAGCCGACATTATCGGGCTTGCCGAGGTGGAGAACGAGGCGGCAGTGCGTGATCTTGTGCAGACTATGCAGGAGGACTACAACTACATACACCGCACTACCTCCGATAGACGTGGAATAGATATTGCACTGCTCTATCGTGGCGACCGCTTCATACCCGACCATATCGAGCAACTCGACGCCTCCTCTTCGCGTGAGGTGCTCTATGTGCGTGGTCGCCTACATGGCAAGCGCATCGACCTGCTCGTTTGGCACGCGCCATCGCAAATCAACGAGTTCGATTCGCGTATGGAGGCTATGCAGGGGCTGTATGCGTGTGCCGACTCGCTACGCAAAAGTTCACAAGCGGCGCGCGTGGTGGTTATGGGCGACCTGAACGCCACCCCCGACGACGAGGTTGTCCGCCGCACTTTTGGCAGACGCGACCGCTGGGGCGAGAGCGACAGAGGGTGGCTGATGCCTGTGGAGGGTGCTGGCTCCTACGCCTTTGACGGTCGATGGGCACTGTATGATAACATATTCATTGACAGTAGATTGGCAGACGATGATTATGAGATTGACGGCGGAGTTTTTGTGCGCAGTTATATGCTTGAAGCGGGTAATCCGCACGCCAATAATCGTGCCGGCTACCCTTGGCGCACCTACTCTGGCGATGAGTATTTGGGTGGAGCAAGCGACCACCTGCCCGTATTCGTGAATTTGAAGAGCGGAAAACTCTATTAGGATTTTGAGGATTAACAAATTATTGTTATTTTTGCGGGTTGAAAAAAGGAAAGAAGAAAAGAAATTAACATTTAACTAATAGGAAGAAATTTTATGTCAAGCATTAAAAGAGTCTATACCTTTGGCGACAAGAAGGCTGAGGGTAATGGTAAGATGAGAGAGTTGCTCGGCGGTAAGGGTGCAAACCTCGCTGAGATGAACCTTGTAGGCCTCCCCGTGCCTCCGGGTTTCACCATCACTACCGATGTATGTACTGAGTATTACAAATTTGGCCGCGAGAAGGTTATTGAGATGATTCGCGGTGAGGTTGAGAACGCAATCAAGGGCGTTGAGAATTTGACCGGTATGACCTTTGGTGACAACAAGTCGCCCCTGCTCGTTTCGGTGCGTTCGGGTGCTCGCGCTTCGATGCCCGGTATGATGGATACCATTTTGAACCTTGGTATGAACGACGATGCTGTTGAGGCTATGGCTGCTCGCACCGGCAACGCTCGTTTCGCTTGGGACTCGTACCGCCGTTTCGTTCAGATGTACGGCGACGTTGTGCTTGGCATGAAGCCCGTAAATAAGGAGGATCACGACCCCTTCGAGGAGATTATCGACGAGATGAAAGAGGCTCGTGGCGTTAAGAACGACACCGAGCTCACCACCGACGACCTGAAGGAGTTGGTTGTTAAGTTCAAGGCAGCTGTTAAGGCTCAGACCGGCGAGGATTTCCCCGTTAATCCTTGGGATCAGCTCTGGGGTGCTATCTGCGCAGTATTCGGCAGCTGGATGAACGAGCGTGCTATCCTCTACCGTAAGCTCAACAACATCCCCGCTGAGTGGGGTACCGCTGTAAACGTACAGGCAATGGTATTCGGTAACATGGGCGACGACTCGGCAACCGGTGTTGCTTTCACCCGTGATGCAGGTACCGGTGAGAACATCTTCAACGGTGAGTATCTTATCAATGCTCAGGGTGAGGACGTAGTAGCAGGTATCCGTACTCCCCAGCAGATTACCATCGAGGGTTCGCGTCGTTGGGCAAATGCTCAGAACATCAGCGAGGAGGAGCGCGCAAGCAAGTATCCTTCGCTCGAGGAGACCATGCCCGAGGCTTATGCTGAGCTGAACCAGATTCAGGACAAACTCGAGAAATACTTTACCGATATGCAGGACTTGGAGTTCACCATCCAGAACGGTAAGCTTTGGATGTTGCAGACTCGTAACGGTAAGCGTACCGGTGCTGCAATGGTTAAGATTGCTATGGATATGCTCGCTGAGGGTCTTATCGATGAGAAGACCGCAGTTATGCGTTGCGAGCCCGAGAAACTCGACGAGTTGCTCCACCCCGTATTCGACAAGCAGGCTATCAAGGGTGCTACCGTGTTGACCAAGGGTCTTCCCGCATCGCCCGGTGCTGCTACCGGTCCCGTAGTATTCTTCGCTGACGATGTTGCTACCAACTTCGAGGAGACCGGTATCCGTGCTATCCTCGTTCGTGTTGAGACCTCGCCTGAGGATTTGAAGGGTATGCTCGATGCAGCAGGTATCCTCACCGCTCGTGGTGGTATGACCTCGCACGCTGCCGTAGTTGCTCGCGGTATGGGTAAGTGCTGCGTTTCGGGTGCAGGTGAGTTGAAGATTGACTACAAGAAGCGCACAATCGAGATTGGCGACCTCAAAATCAAGCAGGGCGACTGGATTTCGCTCAATGGTTCGACCGGTGAGGTTTACCTCGGTCAGGTTGCTACCAGCGCTGCAAATATGAGTGGTGACTTCGCTAAGCTTATGGAGCTCACCAGCAAGTACGCTCACATGAAGGTTCGCGCTAACGCTGATA
Organism: Tidjanibacter sp.; assembly: GCA_017379955.1. GTDB lineage: Bacteria > Bacteroidota > Bacteroidia > Bacteroidales > Rikenellaceae > Tidjanibacter. The sequence continues at coordinate 6,538 of JAFNVE010000139.1, forward strand.
CTCCTAAGGATGCTGCTCAGGCATTTGAGTTTGGTGCTGAGGGTATCGGTCTTTGCCGTACCGAGCACATGTTCTTCGATGGCGACCGCATTACCACTATGCGTGAGATGATTCTCGCTAAGACCGAGGATGGTCGTCGTGCTGCTTTGGCTAAGTTGCTGCCCATCCAGCGTGAGGACTTCATGGGTCTGTTCCGTGCTATGAAGGGTCACCCTGTGACCGTTCGCCTCTTGGATCCCCCCTTGCACGAGTTCGTTCCTCACTTCGAGAAGGAGCAGAGAGAGCTTGCTGAGGAGTTGGGTATCACCTATGAGGAGGTACGCGAGCGCGTAGAGTCGTTGCAGGAGGTTAACCCCATGTTGGGTCTTCGTGGTTGCCGTCTTGGTAACACCAACCCCGAGATTACCGAGATGCAGGCACGCGCTATCATCG
>JAFNVE010000140.1 GCA_017379955.1 Tidjanibacter sp.
ACTCTCAGTGTTTATCTATTTTGAATCTTGAATTTTGAATTAAATAAGTTATCTCCTCCGGCCACAGCTCCTCATTAATAGTTTCGAGTACCAGGGGCATATCGGAGAATCGGGGATTGCGGGCAATCCACGCAAAGCACTCCTTACCAATCTCTCCTCCACCCAACACCTCGTGTCTGTCAATACGGCTACCAAGTGGGCGCATGGCGTCGTTCAGGTGCATACCGCGCAGGTAGTCAAGCGAGATAATAGCGTCAAGTTCGGCGAAGGTCTTCTCACACGCCTCGGCCGTACGCAGGTCATAACCCGCAGCGAAGGCGTGACAGGTGTCAATACAGTACCCCACCCTGCTCTTATCCTCCACACGCTCGATGATATAGGCAAGGTGCTCGAAGCGGTAGCCAACATTTGTGCCCTGCCCTGCGGTGTTCTCAATCACAGCCGTCACGCCTTGGGTACGTTCCAACGCATAGTTGATGCTGTCGGCCACGCGCTGCAGACACTCCTCCTCGGAGCAACCCTTCAAGTGGCTACCCGGATGGAAGTTAAGTCTATCGAGCCCCAACTGTTCGCAACGGTGCATCTCCTCAATAAAACTATTACGCGAGCGTGCAAGTGCCTCATCGTCAGGGTGTCCGAGGTTAATCAGATAACTGTCGTGTGGCATAATATGGTTGGGTTGGAAACCATATTTCGCGCAGTTATCACGAAACGCAGCGATGCTCTTCTCTGTCAGTGCAGGAGCAAACCACTGTCGTTGGTTTTTGGTGAATAGCGCAAATGCTGTTGCTCCGATAGCGGCAGCGTTGAGTGGCGCATTCTCAACTCCGCCCGATGCGCTAACGTGCGCACCAAAAAATCTTTTACCTGTTTTCTCCATATTTCTAACTATTTTTCTCCTTTTACGATATCTTAATCAAAAGTTCCACCCCAAAATTAATAAAAAATCTCATCTAAAAGAGTATCTTTGTAATCTAAAACATTTCGTCGAACACTATAAATCAAATATGCTATGAAGAGATTTTTATTGATAATAACCGCCACCCTGCTTTTCAACACTGCTGAGGCACTTGCACAGTTCACCATCAGCAACGATAAACCTGCAACAGCAGCCGAAGCCGGCAAGTTGGACACAGCACCCACTGTGTCGGGTACAAATGTTGATAATCAATACTTTGACCCCACGGTTGCCCATCTTGAAAAACTGCGCTTGCGCAAGGAGCGCAACTACTTCGAGTTCAACGCAAGTCTGAAAACCACTCTCCAACAATTTGACAACTGGCAGGCGGGTGGTGATAATACCTTCTCGGGTCTGGCAACAATCTTCATGCAACACAAGTACGAGAACAAACTCTTCTCGTCAAACCTCACTATCAATGCCCGCTATGGTATCAATGTCATCGACAACGACCCCTTTAAAAATGCCGATGAGTTCAAGCTCTCCGAGACAATGGGTTGGCAGATGAACGATAGTTGGTCCTACTCGGCACTTATCAACTTCCGCACCCAGTTTGCCAATGGCTATAAGTCGCGCTCGGACAAGACCCTTATCTCGTCGCTCCTGTCACCCGGCTATCTGGACGTGGCAGTCGGTCTGACCTACAAGAAAGATGGCTCGCCATTTGTAGTTACACTCTCGCCTCTCTCGGGTAATATGACAATGGTGACTAACCCCGATGTGTGGGCAAACAAGAATTATGGCGTAGAGGAGGGCAAGACTATCCTCAACCAGATTGGTTCGTCGGTAAACATCAACTTCGACAAGACCTTTGGTGAGAAGAAGAACATCCGCTACCGCGCAACCTTCTACACCTTCTACGACTATCGTACTCCCCCGACCGTGCGCTGGGACAACACTCTGGACTACGACCTGACAAAGTATCTGAGCCTGCAACTCTATGGCGTGGCCTACTACCACAAACCATCGAGCAACAAAATGCAGTACCAATACTCGGCAACCATTGGTCTGGCCTACAAGTTTAAGAACAAGTAATACTACCTGGTGCTGTTAAGCACTAACAGTCAATAAGATGAATAAAAAGACAAAGATACTCCTGCCACTCATTGTGGCTGTTGCTCTGGTGCTCGGCCTCTGGATTGGCTCGGTGGCATCGGGCAACCGATATGCTCGCATATCGAGCGAACTGATTCGCTCGATGGGCAACACCCCGCACGACAAACTCTCCTATGTGATGCAGATTATTGACGCTGCCTATATCGACCCCGTCAATATGGACACCATCCGCGAGGCACTTATGCCCGAACTGATGGCGCAGCTCGACCCTCACAGCATCTACATACCCGCAACCGATATGTCGGATGTAAACGAGAACCTCGAAGGCGAGTTCGACGGTATTGGCGTGGTATTCAATATGGCAACCGATACTATCGTGGTACTCAACGTGATAGCGGGTGGCCCGAGTTACAAGGCTGGCGTTATGCCTGGCGATAGGATTGTGACTATCGACGGCAAGACGGTGGCTGGCGTAAAGTTCCCACAGGACTCGGTGATGAAACTCCTGCGTGGCAAGCGTGGCACAAAGGTCAATGTTGGCATTGGTCGTGGGATGGCTGATGAGTTAGTTGATATCGAGATTATCCGCGACAAGATACCTATTAATAGTATTGATGCCGCCTTTATGCTCACCCCCAGCACAGGCTTCATCAAACTCTCCTCCTTCTCGCGCAACTCCCACAAGGAGCTTGTGGAGGCTATCGAGAAACTCGAAAAGGAGGGTATGAAGAGTATGATTTTCGACCTGCGCGACAACTCCGGTGGCTATCTCGACCAAGCAATCCTTATTGCCAATGAGTTTTTGCCTGCCGGCAAGATGATTGTCTACACCGAGGACCGCTTCGAGCAGCGACAGGTGGAGTACAGCGACGGCACAGGCGAGGTTACCGATATTCCGCTCGTTATTCTTATCAACGAGTATAGTGCCTCGTCGAGCGAGATTCTCGCTGGTGCTGTGCAGGACAACGACCGAGGCACCATTATTGGCCGCCGTTCGTTTGGCAAGGGATTGGTGCAGAATCAGTTACCCCTACCCGATGGTTCGGCAGTACGCCTTACCGTAGCGCGCTACTACACCCCCACGGGTCGTTCTATCCAGAAACCCTACGAGATGGGTATGAGTGCCGAGGAGTATGAGGCAGATATCCTCAACCGCTACCTCCACAACGAGGTATTCTCAGCCGACAGCATAGTATTCAACGACTCACTGCGCTTTGTCACCGAGGGTGGCAAGGTGGTCTATGGCGGTGGCGGCATTATGCCCGATATATTTGTACCGATTGACACCGTCGGAGTCACCGACTACTATGCGGAGGTGATGAACAAGAATATCCTCTACCGTTATACCCTCGACTATGTGGACAAGCACCGCTCGAAGGTGAACAAACTCACCACCATAGCCGAACTCACCGCCTTTCTTGATAGTGACCCGTCGTTGGTAGATGACTTTGTTCGTTATGCCGAGCGCGAGGGTGTGCGCACAACCCGCAAGGAGATTGAAGCCTCGCGTGAGTTGCTTTTGGCAGAACTCAGAGCCTACATTGGCAGAAACACTCCGTTGGAGGATGCCGGTTTCTATGTCAACATCTACCCGATAGACAATACTCTGCTGAGTGCCGTCAAGAAGTTGGAAGAGGAGTAAAACTCCCAAACATACAGAACAAGATGACCGAGGGTGATTCACATCAGCCTCGGTCTTTTACAATCAACTATCTATTTATTTAACCCAATGTAGTCTAATAATCTATTCCCAAGTATGTGCCTGTGAGGGCGAAGACCAACTCTCGCTTATTGTCGAGTTCAACATCGTAGCGAATATCGCGCGAGATGTCAACAATGTAATTTCCCTCGTAGTTGGTCTGCACATAGTTCAGGATATCGGCAGGGACTATCGCGTCGGGCACCTTAGAAGTTCGAGCGTCAACATCTTTCCACTCACCCGAGCGTTTGAACTCAATCACTGTACCATCGCTCAATACCACATCGTAGGTGTAACTGAGGTCGTCATAATCCTTCACCACCGAGATTACCTCTGCCGAGGGGAAGTTTGTCTGGATAAAGGTTGCTGCCCTCTCGGGAAGGTCTGCAAAACCGATAAATCTCTCGCCATCGCAACTCTGGAGCGACAAGGCTGCCAATACACCAATCAATATAACTATCTTTTTCATCGTTCTCTTCATTTTAGATTTTTATACAATATTTCGTTTTTCAGTATTTGTTTGTTGGGGGTAGGACTTGTTTGGAGTCGCTATTAGTCGTCGTAGTACTTAAAGTTACCCGAGCGAGTGAACTTCATATCGAGTCCGTTGTTTAGCTGCACCTCCATCTCAATACCCTCGCGGTTGATGTCTACTACAAAGTTATCGGGGTGGTTAGCCTTCACGAATCTTGCAACCTCAGCGGGGACCAACCCTGCGGGAACTGCCTCGCGCTCGCAGTCGATAGAACGCCACTCGCCATTTTTGCGGAAGTCAATCTTCACACCATTTACCAAAACCACCTCATAGTGCTGCTCGATAATATCGTTGTCGTAGGTAGCGTAGGAGATTTTCACGCCGGGATAATAGGTGTCAAGCGTGGTGCGTGCCTTTGCGGGAAGCTGGTTATACTGTACAGGTCTGTCGCGCCCAATAAGAGCAGTTGCGCTCATCAACATCACAATGCTAATCAATACCTTTTTCATAATCTTTGTTGTTTTTATTTGTTATTCATTTTTCTTGATACAAAGATTAAGCTCAAACCTGAAATGAATCTGAAATTTTGTTCATTTTTGCATTTTTTTGCTAATTACCCACATTATTTTCTCTTTTTCTCTATTTTTCCAATTATTTTCACCTACACCAAACAACGAGTTCCGAAAAAATCAGTATCTTTTCAGAAAGTTTCTATTTCTTTGTCAGCAAAGAAATATAGTTATACCTATTATTATATATATAAGATGAAAATACTGCTTGTTGAAGATAATCGCGAACTTGGTGATTTGGTCGAGAAGACCCTAACTGCCGAACGTTATGTTGTAGAGCGCGCTGCCGACTATCGCACTGCCTGCTCCAAGGTGGGCGACTACGACTACGACTGCATACTCCTCGACCTGATGCTGCCCGACGGCAACGGCCTTGACGTATTGCGCAAGGTGAAGGAGTTGGGGAAGAGCGACAGCGTTATCATCATCTCGGCCAAAGATGCGATTGACGATAAGGTTGCTGGACTCACCCTCGGGGCTGACGACTACCTGGCAAAGCCTTTTCATATCGCCGAACTTGTGGCACGCATCCGCAGCGTGGCACGTCGTCGCAATGCGGGCAAACTTGAAATATCGTTCGGAAATGTGGTGCTCCACCCCGAAACACACTCCGTAGAGGTGGCGGGACAGCCCTTGACACTCAGCCGTAAGGAGTACGATATCATCCACTACTTCCTCATGCGCCCCGGGCATATGATACGCAAGGAGTCGCTTGCCGAGGCGGTGTGGGGTGACCATATCGACCAGACGGACGATTTCGACTTCCTCTATGCACAGATAAAAAACGTGCGTCGCAAGTTGGGCGATGCAGGTGCCGATGTAGAGATAAAGGCGGTATATGGGTTTGGTTATAAACTTTCGCAAAAGGAGTAGCCTATGAAACTGAGCAAACAGATATTAAGGCGCATCCTTATCCCTGTAACAGTGATAGTTAGCCTATGGACGGTGGGTTTCTATTACGCAATGATTGACGAGGTAGAGGATGAGGTGGACGACTCGCTCGACCTCTACGCTGAGCAGATAATCCGCAAGCAGCTGCGTGGCGAGGAGGTGCCGACAGAGGATAATGCCACCAACAACAGCTTCTTTTTCGAGGAGATTGCTCCCGAGGAGGTGGGTCGTGGCGTGCGCTACCGCGATGAGAATATATGGATTGAGTCGAAGAACGAGTTTGAGCCTGCGCGCGTGCTGCGAGTAGAGTATATCGACGCCGAGGGCAAGGGCTACCGACTCACCGTATCGACACCCACCATAGAAAAGGCGGAGGTGGCCAGAGCAATTCTCCTTTGGTCACTGCTGCTGTGCATTACCCTTATCGCGCTGATTACCATTGTAATAGTCTTGGTTGTGCGTCATAGTTTGAAGCCGTTGGACAAACTTGTTAAGTGGCTCAACGAGAGAAAGGACATCTCTACTCCTGCCCCACCCTTGGCCTCGAAAAATGTAGCCTCGGAGTTCGTGACACTCAACGAAGCCGCTCAGCAATACTTGGAGTATAGTCGTGCGCAACTCGCTCAGCAAAAGGAGTTTGTGGCAAATGCCTCGCACGAAATACAGACCCCGATTGCTATCTCCACCAATCGCTTGGAGTTGTTGCTCAACACCCCTCTGTCGGAGGAGCAGATGGGCGAGGTTGTTAAGGTGCTACACACTCTGGAGCATATCTCCGAGCTAAATAAGTCGCTCCTGTTGCTCACAAAGATTGAGAGCGGTCAGTTCTATCACTCTGAATCAGTGGATATTTCATCGCTTGTTACAAGCCGTGCCGAGGTGCTTGGCGAACTCTTTGCCCACCGCAATATCTCACTCAGCATAGACAAGTGCGAGCAGTTAGTTGTTGATATCGATGCAGGCTTGGCGCGTATTATGGTCGACAATCTCCTGCGCAACGCCTTCAACCACAATGTCAGTGGCGGCCGAGTGGTTGTCGAGGTTGGCTCGGAGGGGCTTACCGTGGCAAATAGCGGTGCTGATGAGCCATTAGATGCGGAGCGAATCTTTACACGCTTTTACCACTCCCCCGGTAACGAGCACTCCAACGGTCTTGGTCTGCCAATAGTGGCTGCTATCGCTAACCGCTACGGCTTGAAGGTGGAATACTCATTTGGGGATTCACTCCACAAGTTCAGAATCTCTAAATAAAAGAAGAGCCGAGTATTAAACTCGGCTCTTCTTTTATTTAGTACGGAGGCACAGCGGTCGTGTGCGCAACCACGCCCCTCAATAGAAACGCATCTACGATGCTACATCATGCCGCCCATGCCACCTGCGGGCATTGCGGGGAGGGGGTTCTCCTCTTTCTTCTCGGCGAGCACACACTCTGTTGTGAGGAACATCGAGGCGATGGATGCTGCATTTTCGAGTGCTACGCGTGCCACCTTTGTAGGGTCGATGATACCTGCTGCGAGCATATTCTCGTAGCGGTCGTCGCGTGCGTTGTAGCCGAAGTCGCCCTCGCCCTCGCGCACCTTGTTAACCACTACCGAGCCTTCGCCACCGGCATTTGCCACAATCTGACGCAGGGGCTCCTCGATAGCACGGCGCACAATCTGCACACCTGTTGTCTGGTCGTCATTCTCACCTTTGAGGTTCTCGAGAGCGGCTGTTGCGCGGATAAACGCCACACCGCCACCGGGGATGATACCCTCCTCTACGGCTGCGCGGGTAGCTGCGAGTGCATCCTCTACGCGATCCTTCTTCTCTTTCATCTCCACCTCGGTTGCTGCACCAACGTAGAGCACAGCCACGCCACCTGCCAACTTAGCCAGACGCTCCTGCAATTTCTCCTTATCGTAGTCGGAGGTGCTAATCTCCATCTGCTTGCGAATCTGTGCCACACGCTCCTTGATGGCCTCAGCGTTACCACCGCCATCAACGATTGTGGTGTTCTCCTTGGTGATTGTCACCTTGTCAGCGGTACCAAGCATCTCGATAGTTGCCTGGTCAAGACGCAGACCCTTATCCTCCGAGATAACAGTACCACCGGTGAGGGTTGCGATATCCTCCAACATCTCTTTGCGACGGTCGCCAAAGCCGGGAGCCTTTACAGCAGCAATTTTGAGTGTACCACGCAACTTGTTGACTACCAATGCCGAGAGAGCCTCACCGTCTACATCCTCAGCGATGATTACCAGGGCACGACCGTTCTGTGCTACGGGCTCCAACACACCCATAATCTCCTTCATGGTCGACACCTTCTTGTCGGTGATAAGAACGTAGGGCTTGTCGAGTGTTGCCTCCATCTTCTCGGTGTCGGTCATAAAGTATGCCGAGATGTAGCCACGGTC
>JAFNVE010000141.1 GCA_017379955.1 Tidjanibacter sp.
AACGAAAAGACTGCGAAGCAGGATTAATTATGGGAGAACTATTTTTACTCTTTGAGTAACAATTTGGGTTTTCGGGTTTAGGGGATACCCTCGTAGAGGGTACGATGAAAAAGAGATATGGAGTTGTCAAGTTTACTTGAACAAACTCCATATCTCTTTTTTGTCGTAATAGCCATTGAGGCTATCGCTAAATCCGCAAACTAAATAGTACAAAAGTTTTTGGTTCCGCTTTTTACAAAAAGCGGAGAAAACTTTGCGGGGTGCCTTTTTACAAAAGGCGACAACTCAAACTCTACAATCCTGTAATCTTCTTAATCTCGTTGAGCGTGTATAGTGCTTCAAGGGGTGTGAGGGAGTTGATATCCAGGTCGCGTATTTGATCGCGTATTTGGATTAGCACGGGGTCTTCGAGCTGGAACATCGAGAGTTGCATTTGTGGTTGCGTTGTTGCCTCGCGGGTGTTTGCGCGTTTTGCGCGTGGCCCTTTTGCTGTCTGCTCGGTGAATCGTTCGTTGTCGTGTGCTGCTTCGAGGCCTTTGAGTATATCCTCGGCTCTGGTGACCACTTTGCGTGGCATACCTGCCATGCGTGCTACATGTATACCGAACGAGTGCTCTGTGCCGCCGCGTTCAAGACGACGCATGAAGTGTATCTTGCGGCCCACCTCTTTTACCGATACATTGTAGTTCTTGACACGTTCGAGACTATTTTCGAGTTCATTGAGTTCGTGATAATGGGTGGCAAAGAGTGTCTTTGCTCGTGAGCCGGCGTTGTTGTGCAGGTACTCCACCATCGACCACGCAATGGATATACCGTCGTAGGTACTTGTGCCACGACCAATCTCGTCGAGGAGCACCAGACTGCGGTCTGTCACGTTGTTGAGGATGGCTGCCGACTCCAACATCTCCACCATAAAGGTACTCTCGCCTTGCGATATGTTGTCGCTTGCTCCTACTCGGGTGAATATCTTGTCCACTACGCCTATACGTGCGCTCGTTGCGGGCACATACGAGCCAATCTGGGCGAGGAGGACTATGAGTGCTGTCTGACGGAGCAGGGCAGACTTACCCGACATGTTGGGACCGGTGATAATCATTATCTGCTGACGCTCGCTGTCGAGATAGACATCGTTGGGTATGTATTGCTCACCTACGGGCAGGAGGCTTTCTATTACGGGGTGACGACCTGCACGAATCTCTATCGAGTCGTCGTCTGTTATCTCAGGCTTTGCGTAGCCACGCTCACTTGCCAGACGGGCGAAGGAGTGCAGACAGTCTACGCGGGCGATGAGTGCTGCATCGAGTTGCAGTGAGGGTATCCAGCCTGCAAGATATTCGAGCAGGGCAGTATATATGCGTGCCTCGATAGCTAAAATTTTCTCTTCGGCACCGAGGATTTTCTCTTCGTACTCTTTGAGTTCGGCTGTTATGTAACGCTCGGCACTTACAAGCGTCTGCTTGCGTATCCACTCGGCAGGTACGCGATCCTTGTGGGTGTTGCGTACCTCGATATAATAGCCAAATACGGAGTTGTAACTCACTTTTAGCGAGGGTATGCCGGTGGCCTCTATCTCGCGTTGCTGTATCTCCATGATTACATCCTTGCCGTGCATGGCGATACGACGCAGGTCGTCAAGCTCCATATCTACTCCGCTGGCAATCACTCCTCCCTTGGCTATCTGATTGGTCTGCGGGTCGGGGTAAATCTCGCGCTCAATGCGCTTACGTGCCTCAGTGCAGAGTTGCAGCCTTTCGGCTACTGCTTGGAGGGTGGGGTGGTCGCTGCTCTGGAATAGTATCTGCAATTGCTCTATGGCGGCCAATGAGCGAGCAAGCTGCACCACCTCTCGTGGGGTTATGCGTGCTGTGGCAATGCGTGAGGCGAGCCTCTCCAAATCGCCAATCATCGAGAGTGCTTCGGCTACTGCCTCGGATAGCTCATTATCACCCTTGAATATCTCCACAGTTGCGAGTCGCTCCTCGATGAGTGCGCGCTCTTTGAGTGGCATGGTCACCCAATGGCGCAACATACGGCCCGCCATCGGTGTTGTTGTGCGGTCTATTGTCTCGATAAGACTGCGCCCCGAACGGTCGCCCGAGGGGAATAGTTCGAGGTTTGCAATGGTGAAGCGGTCTACCCACACATACCTGTCGCGCTCGATGCGGGAGAGGGAGGTGATGTGGGCTGTCTGCTTATGCTCGGTCATATCCAGATAGGCAAGGATAGCACCGGCAGAGCGGATTGCCGCACTCATATCCTCAATGCCGTAGCCTTTGAGGGAGTCCGAGCCGAGTTGTCGCATCAGCCTTTCGCGTGCTCCCTGCTCGGAGAAGACCCACGGGTCGAGTTTGTAGGAGTAGTAGCGCGCAGAGCCTACGAGTGAGGTGTAGCGGTTCTCCTCACCGCGTGAGTATAGAATCTCTTTGGGTGAGAGGTTGGCAATGAGTTTGTCGATATACTCCTCCGAGCCTTCTGCGGCCATAAACTCACCTGTGGAGAGGTCGAGGAAGGCAATGCCGATTGTCTGCTTCTCGAAGGTAAGGGCGCAAAGATAAGAGTTCTCCTTGGTGGATAGCACATTGTCGCCCATCGCCACACCCGGGGTGATAAGCTCGGTCACACCACGCTGCACGAGTTTGCCAGCCTTGACACTCTTGGGGTCTTCGAGCTGCTCGCAGATTGCCACTCTTCGGCCTGCTCTGACGAGCTTGGGCAGATAGGTGTCAATAGCATGAAACGGGAAGCCGGCCATCTCGATATAGCCAGCCTCGCCATTTGCCTTGCGGGTGAGGGTGATGCCGAGGATGCCACTCGCCTCCACTGCATCACTGCCGTATGTCTCGTAAAAGTCACCTACACGGAAGAGGAGTATCGCATCGCTGTTGGCAGCCTTCAAGTT
>JAFNVE010000142.1 GCA_017379955.1 Tidjanibacter sp.
GGAATAATGAGAGAATCTTTAAACTCCTTAAATTCACTAAACTCCTTAAACTCCCTATTGGGCTTATTAGGCTTATTGGGCCTATAATAGTAAGCCCAATAGGCCCGATAGGCCTAATAGGATTTAATCAGATTTCCCATAACAGCCAAATAAAAAACCTGAGAGTAGTTCGATACTACTCTCAGGTTTAACTTATTTTGAACTTTGAATTTTGAATTTTGAATTCAAAAAAGTCAGATAATCGAGCTATTTTTAGGCGGAGGGGTCTCGGGGGAAGCGAAGCATACTTTTCGTATGTGAGCAATCCCCGAGGCCCCTCCAACACCAAAATAGCCGATTATATGGCTTTTTTACTTCTCGTCAGCGTGCAACTGGTTGTACTTCTGCCAAGCCAAAGCCGATGCGCCGAGGATAGCAGCGTTTGCGCTGTCGATACCCGAGGGCAGGAGTTTGATCTTGTTGCGGAAGTTCTTCAGCATATACTGCTCCATATACTTCTTGGTAGGCTCGAGGATATACTTACCCGACTTAGCCAGACCACCGAAGAGGAATACTGCCTCAGGCGAGGTAACAGCAACAGCAGCAGCGATACCCATACCGAGTACCTCACCGGTGCGCTCAAATGCCTCCAAAGCAACAGCGTCGCCACGAGTTGCAGCCTCGTAGATATCTTTCGACTCGAGGTTCTCGATGGTGAAGTTGCTCAACTCGCTGGTGCCATTGGTCTCAGCCAACACCTCAAATACGGTACGCTTGATACCGGGAGCCGATACGTAAGCCTCCAAGCAACCACGGTTGCCGCAACCGCAACGACGACCACCCTTCTCAACGCAGATGTGGCCAAGCTCGCCTGCGAAGCTGTCGTGACCGTAGATAACGTCGCCCTTCGATACGAAACCACTACCCAGACCGGTGCCGAGGGTGATTACGAGGAAGTCCTGCATACCCTTTGCGCCGCCGTAGTACATCTCACCGAGAGCTGCTGCGTTAGCGTCGTTGGTCATTGCAACGGGAGTCGAGGGGAAGTGACGCTTTACCATCTCAACGAAGGGGATGATAGTCAGGTCGTTACCTGCTTTATCTTTCCAGTGGAGGTTAGCGGGGTTCTCGATGTTGCCGGTGAAGTAGTTAGCGTTGGGAGCACCAATGCCGATACCTGCCAACTCGTACTCGATCTTTGCTACCTTCTTCAGGTTGTTGATATCCTGGCAAAGACGATCGATATAGTCGTCAAATACAACAAAATCTCTGGTCTTGAAGCTCAGAGTGCCATAGCATTTACCCTCGTTATCTACCAGACCCGAAACGGTGTTGGTGCCACCAATATCGACACCTACTGTAAGTTTTTTCATACTGTTTTTCGTTTTAAAAGTTAGTTTTTTGAATAGCATTATAGTATTGTTATTTATTAGCTCATTTGGTCATTTCTCCCGTTTTGGCATATTTCACCAAAATTATCTCTCAAAAGTATCTATTTTTTTTGAACATTTCAAAGAATATTAATCTTTTCGGATGTATATTTGCAAAAATAAAGGAGAAAAACGATGAATACACTTAAAGAACTCACAAAAGCGGTTGCAGAGTATATCGACACTCTCGAATTTCCCGAAGAGCCCGCGGGCCTCTACGAACCTATGCGCTACTCACTCGAAGGGGGTGGCAAGCGTCTGCGTCCTATGCTCACCGTGGCTGCCTGCAACATCTTCTCGGACAATCCCCGCTCGGCCTTGCCGACTGCTGCTGCCGTTGAGGTATTCCACAACTTCACCCTGCAACACGACGACATCATGGACAATGCCGATGTGCGTCGTGGCAAGCCCTCCGTCTTCAAGAAGTGGGGCGAGAATACCGCACTCCTCTCGGGTGATGCGATGATGATTTTCTCCTACCACCTCCTCCAGCAGACCGCTACCGAATATCTCCCTGCGGTCTTCGGCTGCTTCAACCACATGGCACTCACAGTGTGTGAGGGTCAGCAACTCGATATGGATTTCGAGGAGCGCGACTCGGTGAGCATCGAGGAGTATATGACGATGATTGACAAAAAGACTGCCGCACTCTTGGCGGGAGCAACAATTATAGGCGCAATTCAGGGTGGTGCGGACAACCAGAACCTCCGCAAACTCTTTGTCTTTGCCACCGAGCTTGGTCTGGCCTTCCAGTTGCAGGACGACCTGCTGGATAGTTATGGCACTGAGGCTCAACTCGGTAAGCGCATTGGTGGCGATATCTTGGAGGGCAAGAAGACCTTCCTCACCATCACCGCACTCGGCCAGGCCGATGAGCGTACCCGCAAGGAACTCACCGCACTGCTCCGCAATGGCGATATCGAGCCGCAGGAGAAGATTGCCAAGGTGCTCGCCATCTACGACTCGCTGGGCGTGAAGGAGAAGACCGAGGAGGAGATTGACATCCACTTCTCGAAGGCTATCGCTTCGCTCTCGTCGCTCACCGTAGCCCCCGAGCGTATGGAGCCTATCCTCGAGTTGGCGCGTAGTCTGATGAATCGCAATCGCTAAAAATCCGACCGATGAAACGTAAGGATATAGAGATAATGGCCCCTGTGGGCAGTTACGAGTCGCTTGTGGCGGCTGTGGCTGCGGGAGCAAACTCGGTATATTTTGGTATTGGTGCGCTCAATATGCGTGCCGCCTCGGCTGCCAACTTTGGTGCAGACGATATGGCGGAGATTGTCGAGTATGCCCACTCGCACGGCGTAAAGGCCTATTTGACGGTCAACACCATTGTCTACGAGGAGGAGATTGCCCTGATGCGCACGGTGCTCGATGCTGCACGCGACTGCGGGGTCGATGCCGTTATCATCTCCGACCAGGCGGCTATCGAGTATGCCTCACAAATCGGCTTGGAGGTGCATATCTCCACTCAGTTAAATATTTCGAATAGCGAGACCCTCCGTTTCTACTCCCGCTGGGCAGATGTGGTGGTGCTGGCAAGAGAGTTGTCGCTCGACAGAATCGCTGCTATTTCGCGAAAAATCAAGGAGGAGAATATCTGTGGCCCATCTGGCGAACTTGTTAAGATAGAGATGTTTGCACACGGCGCAATCTGTATGGCTATCTCGGGTAAGTGCTATCTCTCGCTCCACGACAACGGCTGCTCGGCAAACCGTGGTGCCTGCCGCCAGATTTGTCGCCACGCCTACACCCTGCGCGACAAGGATGACGACAAGGAGATTCGTGTTGATGGACAATATCTTCTTTCGCCCAAGGATTTGTGCACCGTTGATTTCCTCGACAAGTTTATCGAGGCGGGTGTCAGCGTGCTGAAAATCGAGGGTCGTGCCCGCTCGGCAGAGTATGTCAAGAGGGTTGTGGAGTGCTACGACGAGGCACTGCGACTTATGGAGGCTGGCGAGTATACTCCCGAGAGTGCCGAGGGGTTGAAGGAGCGTCTGGCGACCGTTTTTAACCGTGGCTTCTGGGGTGGATACTATCTGGCACAGCCCGCAGTGGAGTTGAGCAACCGCTACGGCTCGTCGGCAACCGAGAAGAAAGTTTATGTGGGCAAGATAACCAACATTTTCAAGAAGATAGGCGTTGCCGAGGTGGCTGTTGAGGCCTCACCTTTTGAGAGTGGCAGCCGCGTGGTGGTGCTGGGCAAGACCACAGGTGCTGTTGAGTTTGAGGTGGGCAGTGTCTTTGTGGATGAGAAACCCGCCGATGTGGCACCGCAAGGGGTGTTGTGCTCGATTGAGATTCCCGAAGGTCTGCATCGTGGCGACAAGATTTATAAATATGTAATCGAGAAGGCATAACCCCTTCTCGATTTTTTTTGCCCCGAAAATTATCCTCGAAACGACCGATTTCGACTGCGGATTGGGGGTTAGGTTTTTGATTGAGTGTGAGGCGGAAATGCGCAAAATTTTGTTTTTTCAAATAAATGGCGTATCTTGGTCAGTTGAAAGCCGAACATAAATTTAGCACAAACAACAATTAACTTTTATATTAACTTAAAATCTATTTAACAAATGGCTGAAAATCAGAAAAAACAGAATTTCACGCTTCCTATTATCGTGATGTTCGCTCTGTACTTCATGATCGCATTCGTGACCAACTTTGCTGGTTCGATGGGTGTTATCGTACAGAATCAGTTTGGTGCAAGCAACGCTATGGCACAGCTCGGTACTCTGGCTAACTTCATCGCTTATGCTTGTATGGGTATTCCCGCAGGTCACCTCCTGAAACGTAAGGGTTACAAGTTCACCTCGTTGGCAGCAGTTATCGTTGGTTTCGTAGGTGTTGGTATCCAGTTCCTTTCGGGCCCCATGGCTTCGTTTGCTGTCTATGTACTTGGTGCATTCGTTGCAGGTTTCTCGATGTGTATGTTGAACATCGTTGTTAACCCTATGCTTAACACCCTCGGTGGTGGTGGCAAGCGTGGTAACCAGCTCAATATGTTCGGTGGTACTCTCAACTCGCTTGGTGGTACTATCGCTCCCGTATTGTTGGGTTATCTGATTGGTGGTCAGGCTGCTACTGCACAGGTTGCTGATGCTGCTCCCGCTATGATTATCGCTATGGCTATCTTCGCTGTTGCATTTGTGGTTATCGTACTTACCAAGATTCCCGAGCCTCACATGGAGACCGCTGAGGAGAAGGCAGCTCGTCTGTCGGGTAAGGTGGTTAAGGATCCCGTTGGTCCTCTGTCGTTCCGCCACTTTGTACTCGGTGCTGTTGCAATTTTCTTCTATGTAGGCGTTGAGAACGGTATTCCTAACACCGCAAACCTCTTCCTCTCGAAGGAGGTTGGTCCCGATGTAGCAGGTACCGTTATCTCGGTTTACTGGTTCCTGATGTTGGTAGGCCGTCTGCTTGGTAGCCTCGTTGCAGGTAAGGTATCGAGCAAGGCTATGTTGACCACCATGTCGACCGTTGCTCTTGCATTCGTTCTCTGCATCATCATGCTCCCCGGCACTTTGGTAAATATGCCTATCGTTAACGTGGCTATTCCTCTGAACTTCTTGTTCGTGCCTTTGTGCGGTCTTTGCACCTCGATTATGTGGGGTTCGATCTTCAACCTCGCAGTTGAGGGTATCGGTAAGTACACTCCTCTGGCATCGGGTATCTTTATGACTCTCGTTTGCGGTGGTGGTATCCTGCCTTTCGTACAGAACCTCGTTGGTGACTGGACTTCGATTACCGCAAGTTACTGGGTAGTATTTATCGGCTTCGCTTACATGTTGTTCTACGCACTTGTAGGTTGCAAGAATGTAAATAAGGACATCAAAGTTGACTAAAAATAAGCAGTAAAAAAGGCGAATTTCGGCGTTACTCTCGACTCGGCGATGCTCATTTACGCTCAGTAAACTCCGCTCGCCTCATCATCGAAAGCCTTGAACTTCATCCTTTTTTACGACTTATTAAAATTAGCCGTCTAATCGGCGAATTTTGCACTTCCCTTGCGAGGCTGCCTCTCACATACGCTAAGTATGCTTCGAGGCAGCCTCGCTGCACGAAGCCCAAAATTCACTCAACTATACGACTAATTTTGGAAGACGAGATATTTTCTCAAACGATGGTACTGACTTTATGGTCAGTACCATTTTTTTCGTATCTTTGCGTGAGGGTTAGTCAAGTTACCTTACTCACATTACAGAAGGTAAACATTGATTAGCGGTATAGGGCTAAGTTACCTTACTAAGATATGTTGGATAAGTTACCTTACTCACATTGCAGAAGGTCGGCATTGATTAGCGGTAAAAGGTCAAGTTACCTTCCTTACATATATTAGCATTAACCACTTATTGAACGTTTAAAAATGTTTGTAGCGCAGCAGAAGAGGAGAGAGAATATTGCGGAGTATATACTCTATTTGTGGCAGTTGGAGGACTTGCTCAGGGCGTTGAAGTTCAGCCCTGATGCGGTGTGGAGTCACCTGGTGGAGCCGAGTGGCCGTACCGACTTGGAGAAGCAGCAACTGCTGATGTGGTATACCGAGTTGGGTAGCCTGCTCAAGAGCGAGGGCAAGAGCGAGGGTGGCCACCTGGACCATACGCTGCACCTGATTGGCGACTTGCAGAACTTTCATTATCGCCTTGTGGAGATTCCCGAGGGCGCGAAGTATAAGGAGGCTTTTGAGGCGTTGAAGGAGGAGTTGCCCCGCCTGCGCATTGTGCTGGCTAAGGATGGAGTGTCGGATATGGAGTTGTGTTTCAGGGCGTTGTATGGCGTGATGTTGTACCGTATGAAAGGCGACACCGAACGTAGCGAGGCTCTTGCCGAGGTGGTGGGTATGATTTCGCCCGTTATCGCGCTGCTGGCCGACGCCTATGGCAAAGCCGAACGAGGAGAGATACCAGGCACGCCGTGCAAATATCAAATTCAAGAAAAACCCGAAGGATAAGGCTCAGTTTGTTCATACTCTCAACGGTTCCGGACTTGCTGTTGGAAGAACTGTTGCGGCTATTCTTGAAA
>JAFNVE010000143.1 GCA_017379955.1 Tidjanibacter sp.
AAAAAGTCATATGATTGAGGGATTTTTAGGCAGAGGGGTTTGGCGAGCCGCGAAGCATACTTATCGTATGTGAGCGGTTCACCAAGCCCCTCTAACACCAAAATCACCAATCAGATGGCTTTTTTATCGCAGGATTTTATTAATCAACGCATCCACCTGCGGCTCATGACCACGGAAGTTAACGTACAACTTCATAGGATGCTCGGTGCTACCCTTCGAGAGTACGTTATCGCGGAACGACTGAGCGGTTACCTTGTCGAAGATACCGTTCTCCTCAAACATTGCGAAAGCGTCAGCCTCCAACACCTCAGCCCACTTATAGCTATAATAACCAGCTGCATAGCCACCCGAGAAGATATGGGTAAATGCGGTGGTCATTGCCGAGCCATCAACGAGAGGCAATACCTGAGTGGGAGCCATAGCGCGCTTCTCAAAGGCCTCAACATTTTCAGTCACAGGCTCAGTGATGGTGTGCCATGCCATATCGACCATACCGTAAGCCACCTGACGCACGTTAGCGTAAGCAGCCTGGAAGTTGCCGGCAGCGATAATCTTCTCGATAAGCTCTGCGGGCATCTTCTCGCCGGTCTGATAGTGCTTAGCAAAGAGGTCTAGGAACTCCGACTCGGTAGCCCAATTCTCCATAATCTGCGAGGGCAACTCTACGAAGTCGCGGAATACATTGGTACCGCTCTGCGAGGAGTACTGACCGCTTGCGAAGAGTCCGTGCAGACAGTGGCCAAACTCGTGGAGGAAAGTCTCGAACTCATCAAAGGTGAGCAACGAGGGGCTTGTCTCTGTGGGTTTGGTGAAGTTGCAGCACATAGAAACCAAAGGACGAACCTCACCCTCGGCGTTGTAGTACATCTCGCGGAAGTTGGTCATCCACGCACCTGCACGCTTGGTCGAGCGGGGGAAGAAGTCCATATAGAGCAAGCCGAGCAACTCGCCATCAGCCTCGCGTACCTCGTAGATGGTAACCTCGGGGTGATACTTGTCGAGCTCGGTATTCTCTGTGAAGGTGATACCGTAGAGGCGACCTGCAAGGGTGAAGATACCCTGCTTTACGCTCTCCAACTCCAAGTAGGGCTTAACCTCCTCGGCGTTAAAACTGTACTTCTCGTTCTTGTATTTCTCGCTGAAATATGCGAAGTCCCAGGGCATAAACTCGAAGGGCTCACTATAAACGCCACTCTTGTATGCATAGTCAACAATGGTCTGGTAGTCCTTGTCTGCGTATGCCTTGGTAGCGGTGAGCAACTCATTGAGGAAGTTATCAACGGTTGCACGGCTCTCTGCCATACGCTCCTCCAACACATAGTCAGCATAGGTGGGATAGCCGAAGATATTGGCAATCTCCATACGCACAGCAGCAATACGCTGCATCACGGGGCCATTGTCGAACTCGCCACCCAATGCACGCGAGTTGTATGCACGCCATACCTTCTCTTTCAGCTCGCGGTTTGTCGAGTAGGTGAGGAAGGGCGACATGCTCGACTGCTGCAACGAAACAGTCCAGCCCTCTTCGCCACGACCCTTAGCCTCCGACGCCATAGCATCCTTCACAAAGTCGGGAAGCTCAGCCACAACAGCCTCGTCGGTGATGTTGATAGCAAAGGCGTTGGTTGCCGAGAGAACATTTTGGCCATACTTCAAGGTGAGGCCCGAAAGCTCAGTCGAAAGCTCACGATAGCGTGCCTTCTTCTCCTCGTCCAGAGCAGCACCACCACGCACGAAGCCCTTGTAGGTATCCTCGAGGAGCTTGCTCTGTGCGGGGTTGAGCGAGAGGCTCTCGCGAGCATTCCACACTGCCTCAACACGAGCGAAGAGGTCGGGATTGAGGTTGATATCGTTCGAGAAAGCAGTCATCTTGGGCTGAATTCTCTCAGCCACCAACTGCATCTCCTCGGTTGCCAAGCACTCGTTGAGAGCATAGAAGATACCGGCTACATTGTTGAGCAACTCGCCACCACGCTCCATAGCCTCGATAGTGTTCTCGAAGGTGGGAGCCTCGGGGTTGTTGATGATTGCATCGTACTCTGCGCGTGCCTGCTCGATAGCATAGTCAAAGGCGGGCTCGTAGTGAGCAACCTCAATCTTGCTGAACTCAGGAGCACCGAAGGGTGTCTGCGCGGGATTTACCAAAGGGTTGTTGGCAAGTTTATCGCCACAACTACTCAATGCCATTACTGTCATAAGTAAAACTCCAATTCTTTTAATCATTGTTGTTACGTTTTTATACATTTATTTAGTTTGTGTCTGTGTTTCCGAAGTTTGGACACTCCTCACAGCAAGCCCTACACTACTCGTAGAGGTTGTCGTAGAAGGAGCTGCTACGCTCATATTTGAGGTCTTTCAGCAGCGAGGAGTTAGCACTGATATTGAAACTCCAACTCTTTCGTGCACCGATAGGTACACAGGAGAAGTTCATCTGCCAGCAGTGGAGGTCGCGGGAGAGGGTAATCACACCAGGGGTAATCTTCTGAGCATCAAAGTCGTAACCTCCATTGAAGGTAACACCCCACTTATCGGTGAGGTTAAGACTGCCCTGGAATCCGAGCGTCTTGGTAATCACCTTGCGCAGACCCGTGTTGGTATAACTAATCGAGAAGTTGAAACCAAAGTTCCACGGCAGGTTGAAGTCATAGTACGCACCCGACATCAACTGACGGCGCAGATTGGGGTCAATCGGCTGGTCAGGGTTGAAGTAGAAGGGGTTGCTATACTCGGGATATTGCGAGTTGATATCGTTCACCACAGGCTGGTAGAAGTCGGTAGATTTGAAGGTATAACCCCAACTCCACGAGGTACTTGCAATACGGCCAAGATTACCACGCGCCCAAGTCAGTTTGTTGATTCGCGCGCCTGTTGTCGGGTCAATCTCGTAGGGGTCGAGCACCGCACTAAGTTGAATACCAAAGTTTTGGATAATCGAGGTACGGAACGACAGGCTGAGGGTCGAGAGTTTCATCGAGTCGGCAAGGAAGTTATACGAACCACTCACCGAGAAGTTATCCACGAGTTTCAGTTTCTTCATACCCGAGGTATCCTTCTTGCTCTTGACCTTCAAGTCAACCTGCTGGTTTATAGAGAAACTGAGCGAGCCCTGCTCACCATTTCCGGGCACACCATAGAGTTCGCCCGAGAAGGGAGAGTAACTCATCATATCGCCTTTTTCGTTGCGCTGCACCTGACGCCAATAGCCATACTTCTCCGCACCGAAGTTGGGCGCATAGGAGAAGCCGAGCGAGGTCTGGATGGTGTGACGTACCGCCTGCAACGGGAAGTTCGGATTCTTCATCTGATACATACCGTAGAGGGTGGTCGATGCCGAGAGCGAAGCGCTGTAATTATAAACACGATAGAAACCGTGCAACGTATCACCCACCATCACCTGCTTCTTATCGGGGTTCCACTCGCGTAGCACCTGCTTGAAGTACCAACGCTCGTTGTAGTTGAGCGAGGGCGACAAGTTAATGTAGTTCAGCACATTGAACGAAGCACTAACGGGGATGGTATGCTGCACGCCGTTACGCATCTGACTAAGCGTTTCACGTTTAAAGAGGTCATTTTGCTTTGTCGACACATTGTTAGCCATCGTCGCCTTGTAGCTCATCGAAATCTTCTCATACCAACGCTCCTTGCCCACCATCTGCTTGCGCTTGAAGGGGTAGATTCGCGACATATTGAAGACAATGTTTGGCAGTGAGAGCGATATGGTGGAGTCGCGCGAGTTTTGCGAGTGCTGGATGTTCGCCGAGAGCGAGAAGGGGGTGCCTGGCCAGGTCTTCGAGAAAGCAATCGAAGAGTTGGTCTGAGCATTCAGATAGTCGTTGAGTGTGGTCGAGCCATACTTGGAATATCCGCTTGTGGAGTAGTTTACGCTGGCCGAGAAGGTGCTATTGGGGCGGAACTTCGGGTCTTGCGTATGAGTCCACGAAATTTTGAAGTTGTTCTGATTAACATAGTCCGCTGAACCCTTGTCACCAAGAATATCCTTCGAGAAACGGAGGCTGAAATTACCGTTGTACTTATATCGACGGGTATATCGCGAAGC
>JAFNVE010000144.1 GCA_017379955.1 Tidjanibacter sp.
ACTCAACGCAACGACATATAGCGATATGTGGCAGCTCTGCTTGACTCGCATCAAAGACCAAGTGTCTGATGATGAGTTCGTTAAGTGGTTCAAGCCTATCGTATTGCACGGCTTCGACGAAAAATCGAGAGCTTTGCAGTTGCGTGTGCCCAATGAGAATTACGTCTATCACATTGAGCGCGAGTACATTTCCTCGCTTCGTCCGATTATCTTCGAACTTTTCGGTGAGCGCACCAAGTTGCGTTACTACTTCACTCCCGAGAGTGAGCAGAGTCAGAACACTACCTGCACGGCAGAGGCGACTCCGCAACCAATTGCGCAAACCGATACCACAAAGATAAAAAATCCTTTTGTAATTCCCGGCATAAAAAGGTTAGTAATTGACCCACAATTGAACCCAAATCTCACTTTTGAGACTTTTGTTGAGGGTGAGTGCAACCGTTTGGCTCGTTCTGCTGGTTTGGCAGTAGCCATTGCGCCCGGAACTACTGCTTACAACCCGCTCTACATCTTCGGTGATTCGGGTTTGGGTAAGACTCACGTTGCACAGGCAATCGGTATGGAGATAAAGCAACGCCATCCCGACCTGAACGTCCTCTACGTCTCGATGAATAAGTTCCAGGCTCAGTATACCACTGCGCTTGCAAATCACGAGCCTAACGACTTTATCAACTTCTATCAGGCGATGGATGTGCTGATTGTCGACGATATTCAGGAACTTTCGGGCAATAAACCGGCTACCCAGCAGGCATTCTTCAATGTCTTCAACAATCTCCACCTCCGTGGCAAGCAGGTGATTCTCACCTCGGATAAGCGTCCTTCGGAGTTGAAGGATATCAGCGAGCGACTCCTTACCCGTTTTAAATGGGGTTTGGCAGCCGAGCTTACTATCCCCGACGTGGAGACCAAGAAGAAGATTATCCGCAACAAGGCTTCGAGGCTGAATACTCCTATCCCTGAGGAGGTTATCAACTACTTTGCTGAGAATATCAATGCCAATGTGCGTGAGATTGAGGGTGCTCTCTCGGCTCTTGTAGCCAATGCGGCCTTCCTCGGCAAGAAGATTACCATCTCGCTCGCAAAGGAGGTATTGAAGGTCTATGTCAAGATGACCCAAAAGGAGATTACTATCGACTACATCCGCAATGTGGTGTGCGACCATTTGAAAATTGATGCCGAAACCTTCGACTCACCAAAGCGCACTCGCGAGATTGCTCAGGCTCGACAGATAGCGATGTATCTCTGCAAGCAGTATACCAAAGCTCCTCTTTCGGCTATCGGTGCTGCAATCGGAGGCAAGAACCACGCAACAGTTCTCCACGCTTGCAAGGCAGTTACCAATATGATAGAGACCGACAAGGCCTTTGCAATGCTTATGGAGGGGATTGAAGATGAAATTAGGGGAAAATAAGTAGCCCAAAATGTTTGAATTATCGGGAAATGTTTGTAATTTTACAGATATTTCCCGATTTATTTTTTAATAGGATATGAAGGAGTTGAAGATTGGTGATGTAGCACCACAGTTTGAAGCACAGAATCAGGATGGTGAGATTTTCTCGCTCGCATCACTCAGAGGCGGGAGGGTGATTCTCTATTTCTACCCGAAGGATAATACTCCCGGCTGTACTTTGGAGGCAAAGAGTCTGCAAGAGGGTTTGTCGGAACTCTCCGAGGCTGGCTTTACGGTTGTTGGTGTCAGCCCTGATTCGGCACGCTCACACTGCAACTTCCGCGCTAAACACTCATTGGAGTTCACACTGATTGCCGACACCGACAGGGCAGTGGCTGAGGCCTATGGAGTCTATGGCGAGAAGAAGATGACGGGTAGGGTAGTGATGGGTATTCACCGCACCACCTTCATTATTGACCCCGACGGAAATATAGAAAAAATCTTTACCAAGGTGAATACCAAAGAGCATCACAAACAGATTCTTGAGTGGTTTACCGCAAAGGAGTAGGTAGAGAGAGTAGAGTACAAAACGCTGAATAATAAGTATTAATAAATAAAACCAAAAGAAAATGACAGAGAAAAGTCAAGTAAACGCCGAGAAGTTGAAAGTACTCGACGCGGTGTTAAGCAAAATCGAAAAGGATTTTGGTAAGGGCTCGATTATGCGTATGAGTAGCGCAGCAGTGGAGAACGTTGCAGTTATCTCCTCCGGCTCGCTCACTCTGGATATGGCACTCGGAGTGGGTGGCTATCCCAAGGGTCGAGTTATTGAGATTTATGGTCCCGAGTCGTCGGGTAAGACCACACTCGCAATTCACGCAATTGCCGAGGCACAGAAACAGGGCGGTATCGCAGCATTTATCGATGCAGAGCACGCATTTGACAGCACCTATGCACAGAAACTTGGCGTAGATGTTGATAATCTGCTCGTTTCGCAGCCCGATAATGGCGAGCAGGCATTGGAGATTGCCGACAGCCTGATTCGTTCGAGTGCTATCGACATTATTGTTATCGACTCAGTTGCAGCACTGACTCCCAAAGCTGAGATTGAGGGTGAGATGGGCGAGTCGAAGATGGGCTTGCAGGCACGACTGATGTCGCAGGCGTTGCGTAAACTCACTTCGAGTATCAGCAAGACCAAGACCGTCTGCAT
>JAFNVE010000145.1 GCA_017379955.1 Tidjanibacter sp.
AAATCTCGCGAGTGATAAGGTGGTCGCGGATACGCTGGTCGATACCCTTATAGTGGCCGCAAAGGATGATAATATTCTCCATCATCGAGAGGCGGTTTGCCTCGTGCTGATTATATACAATGCCGTCGGGCGACATATAAATCACCTCGTCGTAGGTGCGCTCCGACTGCAACTTCTCTACAAGTTCAAACACCGGCTCACACTTCATAACCATACCCGCCTCACCACCAAATGGGTAGTCGTCGGTTGTCTTGCGTTTGTCGTGAGCATAGTCGTGCAGGTTATGTACTACAATCTCCACCAGCCCCTTCTGCTGAGCACGCGAGAGGATTGACTCACCAAGTGGCGAGGCAAGCAAATCGGGTACCACACTGATAATATCTATTCTCATAACTCCTTACTCCTCATACGGTTGGTTAAATCCACCCTGCAACACCTCAGCAACAAACGGGTTGTACATAGCCTCGTGACCTACCGAACTGTCGGCACCATGGCCAGGATAGATACGCACCTCATCACCAAGGGGCAAAATCTTCTTCACAATGCTCTCCATAATCTGGTCGTAGTCGCCACCCAGCAGGTCTGTGCGACCAATACTCTCACGGAAGAGGGTATCGCCCGTAAAGAGCACTCCATCCTCACGATTGAAGTAGCAGAGATGTCCTGGGCAGTGGCCTGGGGTGTGCAACACCTCCAAGGTTGTATTTCCGAAAGTAACCTTATCGCCATCTGCAAGCTCCTTGTCAATTTTCAGAGGCTCGGTTGCCGCACGGAAACCAAACAATCTGCCCTGGGTAACTGCCTGACGAAGCAGCGGTTCATCGGCACTGTTCATACAGAACGGAGCGCCAAATCGACTCCTTAGAACCTCAATGCCTGGGGTGTGATCAAAGTGACCGTGGGTATTAAGCAAATACTTAACCGTTAGTCCCTTAGCCTCGATAAAGGCAAAGAGCTTCTCATCCTCAATCTGGTTGTAATTACCTGCATCAACAATCACTGCCTCGCAAGTCTCATCCCACACGACATAGGTATTCTCGCCAAGGCTATTGAAGGTAAATCTGGCTATATTCATATTCTCAGTTTACTTAATCCAAAAACAAATTATGACAAATATAGCAAGTTTTTTTGAGAATTCTCTTTTTTGTCGCTACCTTTATACTCCATTATGAGATTTAAGCGACAAATAACTAATAAACTAAATAATATGAAGAGAGTAATTACTATCGTTTTCTGCCTGCTTTTCAGTGCAACCCTTAGCGCACAATTTGGCAGAAATTATGTTTACAAGACCGTTAAGGATATCGCCTATCGTGCCGAGAATCCCAACGAGTACGCCGCAGAGCGTTGCAAACTCGACATCTACTACCCTTCCGACAAGGAGAACTTCTCCACCCTCATCTGGTACCACGGTGGTGGTCTGACAGGTGGCCAGAAGAGCGTACCTGCTGACTTGATGAACAAGGGTTTTGCTATTGTGGCTGTTGGCTATCGTCTGTCGCCTGGTGCAACCATTGAGGAGTGTATCGATGATGCAGCGGCAGCAGCAGCGTGGGTTATCAACCACATTGGCGAGTATGGTGGTAACAAGGAGATGATTTTTGTTTCGGGTCACTCGGCTGGTGGTTATCTTACCTCGATGATTGGTATGGACAAGCGTTGGATGGCGAAGTATGGTTTGGATCCCGACAACTCGTTTGCGGCTCTGCTCCCATACAGCGGCCAGGCCATCACCCACTTCACACGTCGTAGCGAGATGGGTATGAAGGACACTCAGCCTCTGGTTGACGAACTCTCGCCCCTCTACCATGTTCGCCCCGACTGCCCTCCTATGGTTATCTACTCGGGTGACAGAGAGTTGGAGATGTTGGGCCGATATGAGGAGAACGCATACCTCTGGCGTATGATGACTATCTGTGGCCACAAGGATGTCACTCTCTACGAGTTTGACGGCTTCAACCACAACACAATGGTAACACCTGCCCACCAGCTTGCAGTGCAGTATATTATGGGCAAGGAGCGTGCAGCACAGCGTAAATAACAATAAAACAAGATAATAAAGTGGCAAGAAAAAGAGATAAATACCCTCGTATTGAGGGCTTGGAGATAACCGCACTCGCTGCCGAAGGCAAGGCACTCGGACACTACAACGATATGGTGGTGTTTGTACCCATGACCGTTCCAGGCGATGTGGTAGACGTACAGGTTAAGCAGAAACGCAAACGCTACATGGAGGGCTATGTGGTTGGCGTACAGAAGTATTCCGACCTCCGCACCACCCCCGCCTGCGCACACTTTGGCGTGTGTGGCGGTTGCAAATGGCAGTGTCTGCCATACGAGGAGCAGTTGCGTTTCAAGCAGCAGCAGGTAGTAGAGCAACTCACCCGCATTGGCAAGGTTGAACTTCCCGAGATATCCCCCATCCTCGGCTCAGAGAAGACACTCTTCTATCGCAACAAGTTGGAGTTCACTTTTGCACCTCGTCGTTGGAAGACCTACGAAGAGATTGCAGCAGGTGAGGATATCCCCGACACTCCCGCACTCGGTTTCCATATCCCCGAGATGTTCGACAAGATTCTCGACATCGACAAATGCTACCTTCAAGCCGACCCATCAAACGCTATCCGTCTGGAGCTCAAACGCTTCTGTGTTGATAACGGTCTAACATTCCACGACATCCGCCAACACACGGGACTGATGCGCGGAGTAATTATCCGCACTGCATCGACTGGCGAGGTAATGGTGATTGTCATCTTTGGCGAGGATAAGCCCAAGGAGATTGAGATGGTTATGGAGCACCTCCGCACAACATTTAGCGAGATAACATCGTTAATATATATGATTAACACCAAGTTGAACGACTCGGTGACCGATGTGGATGCTCACTGCTACGCAGGTAAAGACCATATCTTGGAGGAGATGGAGGGACTGAAATTTAAGGTTGGCCCCAAATCCTTCTACCAGACCAACTCGGAGCAGGCATACCGCCTCTACTCTGTCACTCGTGCCATGGCCGATTTGCAGGGCGAAGAGGTTGTGTATGACCTCTACACAGGTACAGGCACCATCGCCAATTTTGTGGCTGGCAAGGCTAAGAAGGTGGTTGGTGTGGAGTACGTTCCCGAGGCAATTGAGGATGCAAAGGTCAACTCGGCACTCAACGGCATTGAGAATACCGTATTCTATGCCGGCGATATGAAGGATGTATTGAGCGACGCCTTTATCGAGGAGAACGGCAAGCCCGATGTTATCATCCTCGACCCACCCAGAGCAGGTGTTCACGAGGACGTGATTGCGACAATCCTCCGTGCTGCTCCCGAGAAGATAGTTTATGTAAGTTGCAACCCCGCAACTCAGGCACGCGATTTGGCTCTGCTTGACGAGGCGTACAAGGTTGTAGCAATTCAGCCGGTGGATATGTTCCCGCATACACACCACGTTGAGAACGTAGTAAAACTTATTAAGCGATGAAACGATTCTTTGCACTTCTGACCTTTGCACTTTGTGTGGCCACGGCGGGCTACGCACAAGTTGAGCCGTTGAACTATATCGAGGCTGAGCTGAGCGACACACCCGACACAGGGTTTGTCTATCAACTCCCCTACTCGATTGGCACAAAGGCTACGGCAGTGAAGATTTCGCACATCGAGGCACAACATCTCCCCGACAATTTGGTAAACTTCCGTGCCTACGAGTTCCGCTTCAAGGAGCACACCGACATCTGTGCTGCACGCTCCGGCAAGGTGATTTTGGTGGACTGGCCAAAGGTGCAGATTCAGCACTCGGACGGCACCATTGCCGAGTATAACGCATTGGAGAGATACACTATCTGCGTGGAGGTTGGCGACGAGGTAAAGAGTGGCGACAAGATTGGCGAGAGTAGTCATAGTCTCTTTTCGGATTATGAGCATGTTGTAACATTTGAGTTGTATCACCGTATGAGAAACACCAACCTCAACGGAGTCAGAGGACGAGTTCAGGTGTTGAATCAC
The DNA here is from genome assembly GCA_017379955.1 of Tidjanibacter sp. Taxonomy (GTDB): domain Bacteria; phylum Bacteroidota; class Bacteroidia; order Bacteroidales; family Rikenellaceae; genus Tidjanibacter. The sequence continues at coordinate 3,993 of JAFNVE010000145.1, forward strand.
TACTTAGACCCTCTTTTCAAGAGTCAGAAGGGTGTTAAACCTCTGCGTGATATGAAACGATACAAAGCTAAAAAGGTCAAATAAATAAAGATTGAGTTATGAAGAAGGTATTTTCGTTATTGGTTGTGGCTTGTTTTGCTCTTTCGGCACAGGCACAGACCCCCGAAGTTGTAGTACTTGACAAAGAGAGTTTTATTGAGGTTAGCGCGACTGCTGAGCGCAAGGTAGACCCCAATGAGATTGAGGTGAGCATCACTCTCGAACAGACGGGAATCAATGAGAAAGTACCCGTTGACCGCCAGCAACGCAACCTTATTTCGGCACTCGACAAGGCAGGAATCCCCGCCACCGAGAGGCTGAAAATCGAGGATGTGAGCAACTCACTGCGCGAGGCCTTTTTGCGCAAGGATGAGGTGCGCACCTCCAAGCGATTTACCCTCACACTCCACACCCCGCAAGAGCTTGCGACTGCCTTTGCTATCTTCAACCAATTCGGCATAAGCAATGCAAATGTGAGCAAGGCTACCCGTAACGACTTCGACACCCTTAAAGCCGAACTCCGTGCTGAGGCTATGAGCAACGCAAAGGCGATGGCCGACACACTTGCCGAGTCGGTAGGTCAGAAGGCCGGCAAGGCATTTTGGATTAACGATAGCGGTTATATGGCTGGCGAGGGTGGCAGTGTCACTCGCTATGGCGTTATGCTCAAATCGAGCAATATGATGGACTCCGCAATGCCCGAGTCGGCTGTGGAGGAGAGCCTGCAATTCAACAAATTGCAACTCAGATATACGATTAATGCGAAATTTTATCTATTTTAGCACTGCAAAATAGTAATTTAGAGATAGGTATGAAGCAGACTTTTCGTTTCGACTACGAGCATTATGACTCTCTCGAACTCCTCTCAGCGGAGGACAGGGAGCTTATTGACGCAGCCCGCGGTGCCCTGAGTGGCGCACACCCCGACTTCTCGAACTTCCGCGTAGGTGCGGCAGCAAGACTTGCAAGTGGCAAGATTGTGATTGGCAGCAACCAGGAGAGCGAGGTTTTCCCCGCCACTATGTGTGCTGAGCGCACCCTGCTCTATCATCACCAGGCAACTATGGCCGACGACCATATCAAGGCACTTGCTATCGTATCGTCGCCCGGTGAGAGAGAGTGCTACCCCTGCGGTCAGTGCCGTCAGGTGTTGCGCGACGTGGAGAAACGACAAGGCGCAGATTTTAAGGTTATTATGTGCAGCAACACCTCTGCAAGTGTTGTGCGCAGAGCCACCGACCTGCTTCCATTTACTTTTGAACTTTAACCCACCCCTTATAGAATTATGTTTAAACCCGAAGATATTCTTTATGAAGACAATCACCTGATTGCCGTTAATAAACACACTGGCGACCTCGTGCAGAGCGACCCCGACGGCACTACCTCACTCGAAGATGAGGTAAAGGCCTATATCAAGCGTCGCGACAATAAGCCCGGCGCAGTATTTCTGGGCGTTATCCACCGCATCGACCGCCCTGTAAGTGGCGTTGTGCTCTTTGCCAAGACGAGCAAGGCACTTACCCGCATGAACGAGGCTGTGCGCCTCCGTAAGATTGACAAACGCTATTGGGCTATCACCGAGGAGCGTCCCGAGGACGAGAGCGGTGAGTTGCGCCACTGGATTGCCCGCGACGGCAAGACCAACAAGAGCCACGTCTATCAGAAGCCCAAGGGCGACGCTCAGGAGGCACTTTTGAACTATGCGCTTATTGGCGCAAGCACCAACTATACACTGTTGGAGATCCACCTTATCACAGGCCGTCACCACCAAATTCGTGCCCAACTCGCACGCATCGGCTGCCCGATTAAGGGTGACTTGAAGTATGGTGCAGCACGCTCCAATAAGGGAGGCGGTATCTCTCTCCACTCGCGTAGCGTGCGCTTTGAGCACCCCACCCTCAAAGAGGAGATTTTCATCGAGGCCCCCGTTCCTCGCGAAGACAACCTCTGGCAATTCTTCGAGGAGAGCCAGGCATAAATTTGGCTACACACCACACAAAAAGCCCGCCTTCGCAATGAAGACGGGCTTTGTTTTCATATTATATTAAAAATCATAACCGACAATATCGGATTTATAATTGCTCCAACCTGATGCCGACTTATATGCGCTTACCGATGCCGTTGGTACATAAATCTTTCTAAAAGGGATGTTGTAAAACATATATTTATATCCCTTTGGTGGATTTGTAGGCTTGCAATATATACTTTTCAGCGAGGTGCAATTATAGAATGCAGAAT
>JAFNVE010000013.1 GCA_017379955.1 Tidjanibacter sp.
GAGTTCGGCGTTGAGATCAACGTAGGTCAGCCCCAGGTATCGTACAAAGAGGCCCTCAATGGTACCCACCAGATGCGTGAGGTATTCAAGAAACAGTCGGGTGGTCGTGGTAAGTTTGCTGACATCATCTTCGAGATTGGTCCCGCAGATGAGGGCGTTCAGGGCTTGCAGTTCATCGACGAGGTTAAGGGCGGTAACGTACCCAAAGAGTTTATCCCCGCAGTACAGAAAGGTTTCGAGTCGGCTATGGCCAACGGTCCTTTGGCAGGCTTCGGTATCGACTCGATGAAGGTTACCCTGAAAGATGGTTCGTTCCACCCCGTAGACTCGGATGCACTCTCGTTTGAGATTTGCGCTCGCAACGGTTTCCGCGAGGCTACTCCCAAGTGTACCCCCGTTCTGAAAGAGCCTATCATGAAGGTGGAGGTTGTAACCCCCGAGGAGTACATGGGTGACATCATCGGCGACCTTAACAAACGCCGTGGTCAGATTGAGGGCACCGAGAGCAAAGGTGTTGCAACCGCAATCAAGGCCAAAGTGCCCCTGTCGGGTATGTTCGGCTATGTAACTGTGTTGCGTACCCTTTCGTCGGGTCGTGCAACTTCCACTATGGAGTTCTCGCACTACGATGAGGTACCCCAGAACGTGGCTAAGGACGTAATCGAGAAATGCGGAGGTAAAAAACAAGAATTGGAATAAAAGAATAAATAACCATGAGTCAGAAAATTAGAATCAAACTCGAATCTTACGACCACAACTTGGTTGACAAATCGGCCGAGAAAATCGTAAAAACTGTGAAAAGCACAGGCGCAGTAGTCAGCGGTCCTATTCCACTGCCTACCCAGAAAAAGATTTTCACTGTGAACCGTTCGACTTTCGTTAACAAGAAAGCCCGTGAGCAGTTCCAGCTCTGCACCTTCAAGAGGATTCTTGATATTTACAGCTCGACCCCCAAGACTATCGACGCTCTGATGAAGTTGGAGTTGCCCTCGGGTGTTGAGGTAAACATCAAAGTCTGATAAAGAAGGCGGGATGAAACGGAGCGCTCCTTGCTCGATACCTATAATATAATACGCACGCGCGAGGAGCACGCCTTTCTCCACCGAGATGTGAAAGAGAAACTTTACACACAAAACACTTTTTTATATTAACAACAACAAGTAATTAAAGACAGGTAAAATGTCAGGACTTATTGGAAAAAAAATCGGAATGACTTCCGTTTTCAGTGCCGAGGGTAAGAACATACCATGCACTGTTATTGAGGCTGGTCCCTGTGTAGTTACGCAAATCAAGAACGAGGAGACCGATGGTTACTCCGCAGTTCAGATTGCCTATGGCGAGAAGAGTGAAAAACACACCAGCAAAAGCTTGTTAGGCCACTTTGGCAAATCGGGTGTAACCCCCAAAGCCAAATTGGTAGAGTTCAAAGAGTTCACCGAAGTAACTCTGGGTCAGGTCCTCACCGTTGCCGACACCTTCGTAGAGGGTGACTGGGTTGACGTAGTGGGCGTATCGAAAGGTAAAGGCTACCAGGGCGTTGTGAAACGCCACGGTTTTGCCGGTGTTGGTGGTCAGACCCACGGTCAGCACAACCGTCAGCGCAAGCCCGGTTCGCTTGGTGCATCTTCTTATCCTTCACGTGTCTTCAAGGGCAAACGTCTGCCCGGCCAGACCGGCGGTGAGAGAGTTAAGGTTCAGAACCTTAAAGTTCTCAAAGTTATTGCCGAGAACAACCTTCTCTTGGTAAAAGGTTCGATTCCCGGTGCAAAAGGTACTTATGTAATTATTGAGAAGTAGTAAGGAGATGGAATTAGCAATTTACACCACCACAGGAACCCAGACCGAGAAGAAAGCAGTTCTTTCTGCAGAGGTCTTCGGCATCGAGCCCAACGCTCATGCAATCTACTTGGCAGTAAAACAGTATTTGGCTGATCAGCGCCAAGGTACTCACAAGGCGAAACAGCGTAACGAAGTAGCTGGTTCGACCCGCAAATTGAAACGTCAGAAAGGTACAGGCGGTGCTCGTGCAGGTAGCATCCTCTCGCCTCTCTTCCCCGGCGGCGGTCGCATCTTTGGTCCCGTACCTCGTGACTACAGCTTCAAGCTGAACAAGAAACTCAAAGGCTTGGCTCGCCGCAGTGCACTCTCTATCAAAGCCCAGAATGAGGCAATCACCGTTGTAGAGGATTTCGTAATGGAGACTCCCAAGACCAAATCGTTCGTAGCAATGGCAGAGGCCCTCAACTTGGCTGGCAAGAAGGTATTGCTCGTAGTAGCAGAGACCGACCACAACATCTGCCTCAGCGTACGCAACCTCCCCAAAGTGAAGGTGATGCAGGTGGCCAACTTGAACACCTATGACGTGATGAACGCCGGTGTAATGTTGTTCACTGAGAGCGCATTGGCAAAGGCAAACGAGATTTTCTAATCCTTAAAAACCGAAGAGAATTATGATGAATGTTATAATTAAACCCATTTTGACCGAGAAGATGGCCGGTCAGGGCGAGAAACTCGGTCAGTACGGATTCATTGTTGACCGCAGGGCTAACAAATTGGAAATTCGCAAAGCCGTAGAGCAGATGTACAACGTCGTAGTTGAGAGCGTAAACACCATTAACGAGAAAGGTAAGCTGAAAGCACGCTACACCAAAGCTGGTTACCTGGTAGGTCGCACCAACGCAGTCAAGAAAGCAATCGTAACCTTGAAAGAGGGCGATAAAATTGATTTTTACAGTAATATCTAATAAGAGATGGCAGTAAAAAAGTTTAACCCCGTAACTCCGGGAACAAGGCATAAAATCGCAGGCACCTTTGCGGATATTACTTGCAGCGTGCCTGAGAAATCGTTGCTCGAACCTAAGAAGAGCAGCGGTGGTCGTAACCACGCCGGTAAGATGACCGTGCGCTACATTGGTGGTGGCCACAAACAGATGTATCGTGTTATTGACTTCAAACGTGCAAAAGATGGTATGGCAGCAACCGTTGCAACCATCGAGTACGATCCTAACCGTTCGGCTCGCATCGCACTCATCGTGTATGCAGACGGTTCGAAGAGCTACATTTTGGCCCCCAACGGCTTGAAGGTAGGTCAGACCGTATTGAGTGGTGAGGGCGTAGCACCTGAGGTAGGTAACACCCTTCTGCTGGCTAACATTCCTCTTGGTACCGTTATCCACGCAATCGAACTCTACCCCGGTCAGGGTGCTGTATTGGCACGTTCGGCCGGTACCTACGCACAGCTTGTAGCTCGCGAGGGTAAATATGCTATTATTAAACTTCCTTCGGGCGAGACCCGTATGGTACTCTGCACTTGCCGTGCAACCATCGGTGCCGTATCGAATCCTGACCACAGTCTGGAGCAGCACGGTAAGGCCGGTAGGAAACGTTGGTTGGGTCGCAGGCCTCACAACCGTGGTGTAACCATGAACCCTGTTGATCACCCCATGGGTGGTGGTGAAGGTCGTTCGAGTGGTGGTCACCCCCGTTCACGCAAAGGTCTGTTGGCTAAGGGTTACAAGACTCGCAATCCCAAGAAGACCACCAGCAAATTCATTATCTCAAAGAAATCAAAATAAAAAAATAGTAGCATAATGAGTCGTTCACTTAAAAAAGGACCGTTCATTGAGCCCAGGCTCGAGCAGCGAGTAATCGCTCAGAACGAGAGCAATCAGAAGACCGTAATCAAAACTTGGTCGAGGGCAAGTATGATTTCGCCCGACTTCGTAGGTCAGACAATTGCTGTACACAACGGTAACAAGTTTATACCGGTGTATGTAACTGAAAATATGGTAGGCCACAAACTTGGAGAGTTCGCTCCTACACGCACCTTCCGTGGTCACGCCGGTAACCGTAAAAAATAAATAGGAAATGGGAGCTAGAAAATATCAAATGGCCGAGCAGATGAAGGCCGCAAAGAAGCAGGTGGCAGTAGCCTCGCTGCGTGATTGCCCTACCTCTCCCCGCAAAATGCGTATCGTTGCCGACACTGTTCGTGGCGTAGAGGTAAACAAGGCATTGGAACTCCTTCGTTACTCGAAGAAAGAGGCTTCAATCAGGTTGGAGAAACTTCTTCGTTCCGCCATCGCCAACTGGGAGGCAAAGAACCCCAGCGAGCGTTTGGAGGATACCAAACTCTGTGTGAAGGAGATTAAAGTAGATGGCAAAGATGTTAAGAAATATTCTAACGGTATCAAAAATGCAGAAGACTTTGTGCGTGATGTGTATCGTGAATATAAAGAAGCTGGAAAATTGCCTAAAGCAGCGAAAATGCTAGAAGGTGAAGAA
>JAFNVE010000146.1 GCA_017379955.1 Tidjanibacter sp.
ACAACCCGTTTGTTGCTGAAGTGTTGCAGGGTGGGTTTAATCAACCGTTTGAGGAGTAAAGAGTTATGAGAATAGATATTATCAGTGTGGTACCCGATTTGCTTGCCTCGCCTCTTGGTGAGTCAATCCTCTCGCGTGCTCAGCAGAAGGGGTTGGTGGAGATTGTAGTCCACAACCTGCACGACTATGCTCACGACAAACGCAAGACAACCGACGACTACCCATTTGGGGGTGAGGCGGGTATGGTTATGAAGTGTGAGCCGGTGTTTGAACTTGTGGAGAAGTTGCAGTCGGAGCGCACCTACGACGAGGTGATTTATATGTCGCCTGACGGCATTGTATATAACCAGCACGAGGCAAACCGCCTCTCGATGATGGAGAATATTATCATCCTTTGCGGCCACTATAAGGGTATCGACCAGCGTATCCGCGACCACCTTATCACTCGCGAGATTTCGATTGGCGACTATGTGCTTACAGGTGGCGAGTTGGCGGCTGCTGTGATTGCCGATAGTGTGGTGCGACTGCTTCCGGGTGCTATTGGTGACGAGGAGTCGGCACTGAGCGATTGCTTTCAGGATGATATGTTGGCTCCTCCTGTATATACTCGCCCCGCAGATTTTAGAGGCTGGAAGGTGCCCGATATTTTGCTCTCGGGTAACTTTGGCGAGATTGAGAAGTGGAAAGAGGCGCAAGCATATGAAAGAACGAAGCTACTTCGTCCAGATTTGTTAGAGGAAAAATAGGGTATGAGGTATTACATCATTTCCGGTGAGGCTTCGGGTGATTTGCACGGAGCCAACCTGATGAAGGGGCTTTGCAAGGCTGACCCTGAGGCGGTGTTCCGCTTCTGGGGAGGCGACCGTATGGCTGAGGTTGGAGGAGCGGAGAATCTTGCTCGCCACTATAAGAGTGCATCCTTTTTTGGTGCTGTTGAGGTGGTGCGCAATCTGCGTACTATCCTTTCGCAACTCAATCAGTGCCAGCAAGATGTTTTGTCATACAATCCCGATGTGCTGATACTTGTTGACTACCCTGGCCATAACCTTAAAATGGCTAAGTTTGCCAAGGAGCACGGCATTAAGGTATATTATTATATCTCGCCTAAGGTGTGGGCGTGGAAGAAGTCGCGAATCAAACAGTTGCGCAAGTATGTCGATAAACTCTTCATCATCTTCCCCTTCGAGATAGAGTACTTCCGCGAGCGAGGTATTGAGGCAATCTATGAGGGCAACCCCCTTATGGATGCTATTGCCGAGCGCACTGCAAATCTTCCGAGCAAGGAGGAGTTTTGTGAGGCGAATAATATCGACCCGAACAAACCCCTTGTGGCTCTTCTGGCTGGTAGTCGTAGCAGCGAGATAAAGAACAATTTGCCACAGATGGCGGCCCTTGCTCGCTCGATGAGCGATGTGCAGTTTGTGGTGGCGGGTGTGTCGTGGCTCGACAGAGAACTATACGATAAGGTGGCAGGTGATGCACCAATGAAATATGTTACCGACAAGACCTATGAACTTCTTAGTTATGCCGATGCGGCGGTCGTTACTTCGGGTACTGCAACTCTCGAAACAGCCCTTATAGGCACTCCTGAGGTGGTATGTTATAGTTTTGACCCGCTCACTATGTGGCTGGCTAAGAAGTTGGTGAAGATTGAGTTTATCTCGCTCGTTAATATCATTATGGGGCGAGAGGTGGTGAAAGAACTATTGCAGAAGGATATGTCGGTGGAGAATGCCTCAGCCGAGTTGCGCAGGGTGATGAGAGGTGGAGATGGTCACGAGAAGATGATGGCCGACTATGCCGAACTTGCTGCTGTGGTTGGTGGTGCGGGAGCCTCGGAGAGGTTTGCTTGCCGTATGGTAGAACTGCTCAAAAGTGAACGCTGATGAAGATTATATGTATAGGTAGAAATTACCGCGACCATATCAAGGAGTTTGACAATGGGGAGCCTTCGGCAGAGCCGATTTACTTCCTCAAACCCGATACGGCAATGTTGCGCAACAACGACACATTTTATATCCCGACTTTCAGTCAGAGAGTGGAGTATGAGACAGAGTTGGTCGTGAAGATTAACCGCGTTGGCAAGGCCATTTCGCCTCGCTTTGCACATAAATATTATGATGAGGTGGGCTTAGGTATAGACTTTACAGCCAGAGATTTGCAACGCAAGGCTATCGAAGCGGGTCTGCCGTGGGAGCAGGCAAAGGGCTTTGATCGTTCGGCGGCCATTTCGCCCCGCTTTTTGTCCCTTTCGGAGCTGGGTGGCGATGTGCAGAATCTGCGCTTTGAGATGACCCTCAACGGAGAGGTTAGACAGAGTGGCTTTACGGGCGATATGATATGGAGCGTCAATGAACTTATATGCTATGTGTCGCAGTTTATGACCCTGCGCACAGGGGATTTGATATTTACGGGCACTCCTTCGGGCGTTGGGCCTGTGTCGCGTGGCGATGTGCTCAGGGCTACACTCTGCGGAGAGGAACTATTTAATTTTGATATACGATGACGCTGCTGAAAGATAGTTTGAAGAACTGCCGACTAATTCTTGCCAGCAACTCACCTCGTCGCCGTCAGTTGCTTGGTGATTGTGGTTTGGAGTTTACGCTTGCTCAGAAATATGAGGTTGAGGAGATCTATCCTGCCGATATGGAGGCCGAGCGAGTGCCTGAGTATTTGGCGGGGCTCAAATCGGATGGCTATCCCGAACTGCTCTCGGAGGGGGATGTGCTGATTACTGCCGATACGGTGGTGATTTTGGGCGACAGGATTCTGGGTAAGCCGGCAGATAGGGGAGAGGCTGTGGAGATGATCCGTGCACTCTCGGGCAAGAGTCATACCGTAGTGACGGGTGTGGTTTTGCGCTCGGCTACCGATAGACAATCTTTTTCGGCTCATAGCAAGGTGACTTTTAGAGAGTTACGCGATGAAGAGATAGAATACTATGTCGATACCTATTCACCATTGGATAAGGCGGGAGCATATGGTATTCAGGAGTGGATTGGCTATGTGGCTGTGGAACATATTGAGGGGTCGTTCTATAATGTTATAGGTCTGCCTGTGCAGAGGCTCTATGTGGAATTGGAGAAATTTTTAACTAACAAATAACTCGACTAATTATGAAGAAAATTTTATTCGTATTTGTTGCTCTCTTCGCCTTTTCGGGTGCTGTGAGGGCTGACGAAGGTATGTGGTTGCCAAGCCTTATTGGCGACAAGATTAAGGATATGCAGTCCAAGGGTTTCCGTCTGACTGCTGAGGATATTTATAGTATCAATCAGGCTTCGCTGAAAGATGCTGTTGTCCTCTTTGGTAGCGGCTGTACCGGTGAGTTGGTTTCGTCGGAGGGTTTGCTTCTGACCAATCACCACTGCGGTTACAGCCAGATTCAGTCGCACTCGTCGCTCGAGCACGACTACCTGACTAATGGTTTCTGGGCTCTCTCGCGTGAGGAGGAGTTGCCTAACCCCGGTCTTTCGGTGTCGTTCCTCGTGCGTATGGAGGATGTTACCGAGCGTATCAATGCAGGCGAGAAGGCTGCCGATATCACTGCTGCGGCTCGCGAGGATGGTCGTTACTCGGCATCGGTGGAGTCGCTCTACTATGGCAATCAGTATTTCCTGTTTGTCTACGAGGTATTCCGCGATGTTCGTTTGGTTGCAGCACCTCCCTCGTCGATTGGTAAGTTTGGTGGCGATACCGATAACTGGATGTGGCCTCGCCATACAGGCGATTTCTCGATTTTCCGTGTCTATGCAGATAAGGACAATAAGCCTGCTGCCTACTCGAAGGATAATGTCCCCTACCGCCCCAAGAAGTTCTTCACTATCTCGACCAAGGGCGTAGAGCAGGGTGACTTTACTATGATTTATGGTTTCCCCGGCACTACTCGTCGTTATGTTACTTCGGACTTTGTAGACTACACTCTCAACCACTCCAATCCCGTGAAGATTGACCTACGCACCAAGCGTCTGAATACCATCATCGCTGCTCAGGAGGCTGATCCTGAGGTACGTATTATGTATGCATCGAAGCACGCAAATATTGCCAATGCTTGGAAGAAGTGGCAGGGCGAGAGCCTCGGTTTGGAGCGTCTGGGCACTGTTCAGAAGAAACAGGCATACGAGGCTGAGTTCCAGAAGTGGGCTAATAGCCGTCCTGAGTATAAGGATGTGTTGCCCCGCCTGCACGCTGCTTATGATGAGTTGCTGCCCTATGCAATGGCGCGTGACCTTTACAGCGAGGCCTTCTCGGTTGTTGAGTTGATGAGTGCAGCAAGCAATGCGACTCGCGAGAATTGGAATTGCGAAACCTTCTATAAGAACTACTCGGCCCAGATTGACCGCGATATCGCTGTTCAGGTGTGGGCGACTTACGCTGAGCAGGCTGAGGCTCGCTTTATTCCCGCATACTTCATCGAGCAGATTGCGAAGTATGGCTCGGTTGAGGCTATGGTAGATGCACTCTTTGCAGAGAGCAATGTTACCTCGCGTGAGAAGTATGAGGCTGCTAAGGCGGCTGGTGTAGACTTCAAGGAGGATCCCGCATATAAGTTGGTAGTTGCCTTCTCGGATATCTCGCGCAACGAGATTTCGGGTAAGTACAATGAACTCAACTCGGAGATTACCGAGCTCTACCATACCTATATGCAGGGTCAGATGGACTTTGAGCCTGAGCGTATCTTCTTCCCCGATGCTAACCTCACACTGCGTGTGGCATACGGTAGCGTACAGGGCTATGAGGGTGACGATGCTATCAGCTACAAGCACTTCACAACCCTCGACGGTATTATGGAGAAGGACAGCCCCGAGGTTTATGATTACGATGTGCCCGACCGCCTGAGAGAGATTTATCGCACCAAGGATTATGGTCGTTGGGGTATCAATACCGGCACCGAGGCGAAGCCTCACCTCACTGTGCCCGTGGCATTTATCGCCACCAACCACACCACCGGTGGTAACTCGGGTAGCCCCGTTATCAATGGTGACGGCCACCTGCTCGGTATCAACTTCGACCGCACCTGGCTCAGTACTATGAGCGACTTGGAGTTCGACTCGGAGGTATGCCGCAACATTGCAGTAGATATCCGCTTTGTACTCTTTACTATCGACAAGATTGGTGGCGCAAGCTACCTCTTTGACGAGATGGTGTTTAGCGAGTAGAGGATTATAGATTTCATAAGAACCGAGAGTGACCGAAAGTCGCTCTCGGTTTTTTTTGTTGTATTTCGGGATAAATGGACTATTTTTGCGACTAAATAGACTATTTACCTCAAAACACCATGAAACACTCCCTGCTGATACTTCTCTCTCTGCTGATGATTAAACCCCTCTCGGCTCAAACTCCAATCGATACCGTTGCCGTAGAGTCGGATGT
>JAFNVE010000147.1 GCA_017379955.1 Tidjanibacter sp.
AACACCGAGGAGACTTTTACACATATTAACGAATTTAAGTTGAAGCACCCCGACGCTGTGGTTAGCGAGCAAGGCTCGTCGTATAAGTTCTGCCTGATTGCTGAGGGTACTTTTGACTATTATATCCGCACCACAGGTACCTACGAGTGGGATACTGCTGCGGGTGAGGCTATCTTGGCTGCCGCCGGCGGTCGCATCCTCTCGCATCCCGCACGCGAGGAGTTTGCCTACAATAAAGAGTCGCTGCTCAACCCTCACTTCACCTGCGAAAGCAGCCACTTTGTAAAATTGTAATCAACATTACAACATAAACAGATAGCCGAGCGTCACTGCTCGGCTATCGGTTATTTATAGGAAATACTTAATCTTGCTTTACCATTATACATGCATATTCGTAACCTATTGTCCTATCTATGTATATATAGCATTTACGACTCTTTTTACTTGTATTTGGCTCGGCATATATTTTTATAGTATTACTTCCTTCTTTTTCTGCCCTTACTCTTAACCAGTCGTGTTTTACCTCAATACTTCCGTCTTCTTGTTTTGTCGAACTATTACCATTATTGTCTTTACCTTCAATTGTGATAAGAGTAATCCGCATACTGCCGGTAAGTGTTAACTCTCCACCCTCCTTGGGAATATAGATTTTGTCAGGAAAACCTCCATCAACTTCCTCCAAAAATGCACCAATGCACGAGGTGCAAAAAATCAAGCACCCTATTACAATTAATATAGATCTTTTCATGATTATGGTAGTTGATAGGTTATTATTCTTGTCAGTGTAGTATAATTAAAAACATATGGATTATTATAATAACTATCGTGTTCTATTTCAGACCTATCTGAGCGAAATACTCCTGAGGTATAGTAACCATTATTGCTTCCACTCCAACCTAAGTCGCAATGAACCATTTTAATACTTTCTGTCTCTGTTGTTATGCTTATTAATTCTCTGCCAAGATATTTTTCTATTGTTTTAGTACGAATCTTAGTTTTATAACCATCAATGTTCCAAGCGTGACTACTAGTTATGTCAATGCCGGGTATGGAACTAATTATTAGTGGTTTATCACTATCAATCATATCTTTGACAGTGTTAAAATCATAATCAACAAGTTCTACATCCTCAAAATCAATAGATTGTAAAAACCATTTTACGCACTTTGGGAATGTGAAAGTACCTTCATAGAAATGCAGGCTAAGGCAAGAAATGCTAATCCATTTAAGCAAAGCAGCTGCAGATTCCCGTCCTAAAACAGTGTCATAGTTTTCCTTTAATCTCCACCAAGAAATTAAAGTTCCATTATAATCTTTTGTTGCCGGATATTCGTGGTAAGTAAGAATTTTGGCAGTTGCTAAGGGCATACAGCCAGCAAATGCTCTGCGTGTTTTGAATCCGAATACTTGTTTAACTATCGGATATAAGTCATTAAAAGGTGGGTCTTGATTCCAATTTACAAAATCGACTAAAAGCGGTTCTACAATAGAAGTAGTTTCCCAATCAGAATAGGTAATAACACAATCATATTCATCTCCATCTCCATCATCTCTTGGGTTGGGGTCAAAATCTATAAGACCTCTCATTGCATAGGATATGCACATATCCAACATAAATGTTTCATTTGTTCCTTCATTGCTACCCTCAGGATTGGTCAAACTCCTTGTAACAATTGTATACTCACTTGCATCGTAGTTGCCCACCAAGTAGTCTTGTGTTTCAGTATCGTAAAAATCAACTGTATTAGGATTGATATATAACTCATCACCCGTTTCTGGTAGCGTAAAAAATCCCGGGCCTGTCATTGGAAACTCCTCATAGTATGTTCTTCCGTTTGGTTCCCACTCAACAAGATGATTAAGTAATTCTGGCTCCAATGAGCCTTCATCAATAATGGCAATTACCTCGTCTTCAATTCTGGTATCGCCGGCAAGAACAGCATAGCCCTCTGCGTTCTCAAAATTGGCAATATAGAGCAGATTCTCGCAGTCGATACCATCGACCGCTCGAGTGCCCAAATCGCCATATTTGACAGGCAAGACGGTACTAACAACACGATTGTCGGAAGAACGGCTATCACCACCCTCGCCCATAAAGGCATAAAGGTTAGCCAAGGCCTCCTCCTCGGAAATAGAATACTGACTGCTAATAGCAGAATTCGGTGTAGCATTATCACTCACCTCCAAACCCACCTCATCAACGCCACACGAAAATAGGGTAAAAGCACCCACGAATAGAATTAAAACTCTTTTCATAATCGTAAAGTTTTAATGGTTAATAAATGTTAACTATATGGTGGTACTACAAATATAATAAATCGCTGAGTATTATGCAAGTATGCTCAAATAGTAGAATAATTGCACCAAATTGAAAATAAAGGTGGATAAACCGATAGCCGAGCGTCACTGCTCGGCTATCGGTTTATAATGGTATGTTGCTAAATTCGGAAGAATATCTCGCCGAAGTGGTATCCGTGCTCCTTGCCCTTGGAGGTGAGCCACAGTCTGCCGTCGTGCTCCACGCGGAGGAGTGTTGCTCGGAGGGGCGTGCCGTCGGGGAGGGTGTAGGTGTGCTCCTCGCCCTTGCGGTAGAGCAGCGAGTTGTACTCTCGCTCAATCTCTGCACTGCCGCCTGCCACAAGGCTGTCGTATCGCGCCATAAGTTTGGCGTAGAGGATTGCCAGGACCTCTTCGGGTGTCTGCTCCTTGCCTGTCTGCAACTTAATAGATGTAGGGTTTGGAATCCAATCGGGGAACTCGCTTTGTGCGATGTTAAGCCCGATGCCTACCACCGAGCGTGCAACGCCCGAGCCGCTGAGCTTGTTCTCAATCAGTACTCCGCAAATCTTCTTGTCGCCTACATATATGTCGTTGGTCCACTTAATCTGCGCCTCAATGCCCAGCTCTGCAAGGGTGTCGACAATGGCGAGTGCGGCAATCTCTGCAATGAAAAACTGCTCCTTAACCGATACGCCTTTTGGCTCCCATATAAGGCTCATTGTCAAGTTTTCGCCTGGGCGACTGCTCCAATTGTGGCCTCGTTGTCCACGCCCTGCGCTCTGTGAGAGTGCCCACACCACATCGCCGTGGCGATAGTCGCCCTCGGTGGCTAAATCGTTGGTCGAGGTGACCTCGTCAAAGGCGTAAATCATACCGAAACACCAAAGTCGCGCAATGCGTCGTTGAGAGAGGTCTTCTTGTCGGTTGACTCTTTGCGCTGACCGATAATCAGTGCGCAAGCCACGCCATACTCACCTGCGGGGAACTTCTTGGTAACGGTGCCGGGGATAACCACCGAGCGAGGAGGAACGTAGCCTCTATACTCAACAGGCTCTGCGCCAGATACATCAATAATGCGAGTGGAGGAGGTGAGCACCACATTTGCGCCCAGGACAGCCTCACGACCTACTCTCACGCCCTCGACAACAATGGCACGCGAGCCGAGGAAAGCGTTGTCCTCAATGATTACGGGTGCAGCCTGTACAGGCTCCAACACTCCACCGATACCAACACCACCGCTCAGGTGTACGCCCTTGCCAATCTGTGCGCAGGAGCCAACGGTAGCCCAGGTGTCGACCATGGTGCCCGAGTCAACGTATGCGCCAATATTAACATACGAGGGCATCATCACCACGCCGCGTGCGATGTATGCGCCATAGCGTGCAGCGGCAGGGGGTACTACTCTGATACCTAACTCTTTATAGCCGTGTTTAAGCTCCATCTTGTCGTAGAACTCCAACTCGCCCGCGCTCATCGTGCGCATCTCACGGGTGGGGAAGTAGAGAATAACAGCCTTCTTTACCCACTCGTTTACTCGCCAGCCACCCTCACCATCAGGCTCGGCAACTCGCAATTCGCCTTTGTCAAGACGCTCTATAACCTCTTTGATAGCCGCCTGAGTTTCAGGGTTTTTCAGCAGTGAGGAGTCCTCCCATACCGCTTCGACCATCACTTGTAATTTCTCGTTCATAGTAGTTGTCATTATTGTTTGTACAAATATATGAAAAAAAATGTTATTTTTGTAGCGGTGGTTATTGTCGAAAGATGATACCGCCCAAATTTACTATGAATCATTAGCAGTTTTTTTTAGATATGAAAATCTATAAGTTTGGTGGCGCATCGGTCAAGAGTGCCGATGGTGTGCGCAATCTGGCAAATATTGTTGCCGATACCCCCGAAGAACTCTTTGTTGTCGTTTCGGCTATGGGTAAGACAACCAACGCCTTGGAGAAGATTCTCGACCTCTTCTACGATGGTATGAGTGCCGAGGCTGAGGCTGCACTCGACGAACTCGTTGAGTACCACTTCACCATCACCTCCGACCTCTGGGGCTGGCACTATATGCCCGCACGCGCTGCTCGTTTCTTCGACGAGTTGCGCGAGATTGTGCGCGAGAGCGACCCATCGCTGCGTAGCTATGAGGTGTGGTACGACCGTGTGGTGAGCGTCGGTGAGTTGGTGTCGACAGCCATTGTGAGTGCTTACCTCGAATATGACGGCCTGCCCAACAAGTGGGTAGATATGCGCGAGTTGTTTGTTACCTCGCATCGTCACCGCGACGCTAATATAGATATGGAGCGTTCGGCAGAGCGTTTGTGCTCGCTTGTAGCTCGCTCGGAGAAGCGACTCTTTGTCGGCCAGGGCTTTATTGGTGCTACTCCCGAGGGTGTGACCACAACCATCGGTCGCGAGGGCTCGGACTACTCGGCTGCCGTTGCCGGTGCGTTGCTCGAGGCGGAGAGTGTCTCTATCTGGAAAGATGTGGACGGTATCCTCAATGGCGACCCCAAGATTTTTGAGAACACAACTCTTATCCCTGAGTTGAGCTATATGGATGCTGTCGAGCTTGCTCATAGCGGCGCACAGATTATCCACCCCAAGACTATCAAGCCCTTGCAGAATAAGTCTATTCCTCTGCATGTCAAGTGCTTCCTTGATAAGACCAAGCCCGGTAGCGTTATCCGCGATGGTGTAGAGGTGTCGCCCGATATTCCTATCTTTATCCTCAAACGTCGTCAGGCTCTGCTGAAAGTTATCCCGCAGGACTTCTCGTTTATGTTGGAGGAGAAGATTTTGAACATATTTACTCATCTCTCGGCTTATCCTATCAAGATTAATCTGATTCAGAGTTCGGCTATCAGCCTCAATCTCTGCATTGACGACCACGACCGCTATACCGACGAGATTGTTGCTACTCTGCGCGAGGAGGGCTTCGATGTTAGCTGCGAGAAGGGACTCGAGTTCCTCACCGTGCGTGGCTACGACAGCGAGACCGCCCACTACTATGGCAATGCCGATGGGGTTATTCTTATGCAGAGGTCGGCCAAGAACCTACGCATAGTAAAAAAAGTCATCTAATCGGCTCTTTTGGTGTTGGAAGTGCCTTGGCGACTGCTTACATACGGCAAGTATGCCGCGCAGCCGCCAAGACCCTTCCGCCTAAAAATAGCTCGATTATATGGCTTTTTTAGGGTTGTGGGTTTAAATTAGAAAAGCGTCTATGACGCCAAGATTCAAAATGAATTAAAAAGTTAGAGTGGTGTCGAGCCACTCTAACTTTTTGTGGATAGGGAGTTTAAGGAGATTAGTGAGTTTAAAGAAATCTTCCTAATCTTCCTAATCTTCCTAATCTCCCTAAATTCTCTAAATTCCTTAACCTCCCTTTTATGCGAAAATTGCCGAGTGAAATTCGATATCTCACTCGGCAATTAACTTAATTTTGAATTTTGCATTATAATAAAGGCCCTTCCGCGGGAAGAGCCTTTATTATATATATAGGTATAAACTATTCGGGTTTTTCTACAATCTGGATGCCGAGCTCCTCCAACTGAGCGGGGGAGATGTGGGTGGGGCTTTCGAGCATCGGGTCGCGGCCTGCATTGTTCTTGGGGAAGGCAATGTAGTCGCGGATCGAGTCAGCACCGCCCATCAGCGAGCAGAAGCGGTCGAAGCCAAATGCGATACCACCGTGAGGAGGTGCACCGAACTTGAAGGCGTTCATCAAGAAGCCAAACTGCTTCTCAGCCTCCTCTGCGGTGAAGTTGAGGGCAGCAAACATCTTCTGCTGCAACTCGTGGTCGTGGATACGAATCGAGCCACCACCAATCTCAACGCCGTTAACCACAAAGTCGTATGCGTTTGCGCGAATCTTGCCGGGGTCGGTGTCGAAGTAGGGAATATCCTCTGCCTTGGGCGAGGTGAAGGGGTGGTGCATAGCGTAGTAACGCTGAGTCTCCTCGTCCCACTCCAAGAGTGGGAAGTCCACAACCCACAGAGGAGCGAACTTGCTCTTATCTCTCAGGCCAAGGCGGTTACCGAGCTCCAAGCGCAACTCGCAAAGAGCGGTGAGGCTGCGCTTGCGTGCGCCTGCAATTACAAAAATCATATCACCAGCCTTTGCGCCGCACTTCTCAGCCCAAGCGGCCAGAGTCTCAGCACCAAAGAACTTGTCAATGCTCGACTTGATAGAGCCATCGGCCTCCACACGAATCCAGACCAGACCCTTAGCACCCACCTGAGGACGCTTAACGAAGTTGGTCAACTCGTCAATCTGCTTGCGGGTGTAGGTTGCGCAACCCTCAGCCACAATAGCACCAACATACTCAGCCTCGTCAAATACTACGAAGCCACTGTTACGAGTCTCCTCGGGGAGGTTGTTAAAGCGCATACCGAAACGGATATCGGGCTTGTCCGAGCCGTAGATCTCCAGAGCCTCGCTGTAAGGCATACGGGGGATCTGCTCGGTCATCTCCACGCCCAGCAACTCGCGGAACATCGACTTAGCCATGCGCTCGAATACATCGAGTACATCCTCCTGCTCAACAAACGACATCTCGCAGTCAATCTGGGTGAACTCGGGCTGACGGTCAGCACGCAGGTCCTCGTCGCGGAAGCAACGTACAATCTGGAAGTAGCGGTCGTATCCGGCCACCATCAGCAACTGTTTCAAAGTCTGGGGCGACTGGGGAAGTGCATAGAACTTGCCGTTCTCCATACGCGAAGGTACAACAAAGTCGCGTGCGCCCTCGGGAGTCGAACTAACCAGGTAGGGGGTCTCAATCTCCATAAAGCCCTCGCCATCGAGGAAGTTACGAGCCGCCATCGACATACGGTGACGCAGGGTGAGAGCCTCTTTCAGGGGGTTACGACGAAGGTCGAGGTAGCGGTAACGCATACGCAGGTCGTCGCCACCGTCGGTGTTGTCCTCGATGGTGAAGGGGGGAACTACCGAGGCGTTGAGCACCTTGATGCTCTCAACAACCACCTCCACGTCGCCTGTGGGGAGTTTGGGGTTCTTCGACGAACGCTCCACAACACGACCAACGGCCTGAATAACATACTCTCGACCGAGCGAAGCGGCGGTAGCCTTTACCTCCTCCGAGGCCTGCTCCTCGATTACAAGCTGTGTGATGCCGTAGCGGTCACGCAGGTCGATAAAACTCATTGCGCCGAAGTTACGCACTCTTTGCACCCATCCGGCAAGGGTAACGGTCTGCTCTACATTTGCTATGCGGAGTTCGCCGCAGGTATGTGATCTGTACATATATCTGAAAAATTGTTATATTTGTTGCCAGTTTCAAAACCCAAAAGTACTTATTTTTTATGGACCAACAGCAAAATAGTGACCTTTTTTTTATGCAATTGGCAATTTCTGAGGCAAAAAAGGCGTTAGATAAGAGAGAGGTGCCCATCGGGGCGGTTGTTGTGTGCCGTGGCAAGGTGGTTGGCAGGGGGCATAACCTGGTCGAAACACTTGCAGATGCAACAGCCCACGCAGAGATGCAGGCCATCACGGCAGCCACATCGACACTTGGTGGTAAGTACCTGAAAGAGTGTACTTTGTATGTTACTGTTGAGCCTTGTGTTATGTGTGCCGGTGCGTTGGCGTGGAGTCAGATAGGGCGTGTGGTTTATGGCGCTGCTGACCCTAAGCGCGGGTGTTTGAGGTTCGGTAAAGAACTCCTTCACCCGAAAACCGAACTTACGGGAGGCGTTATGGCAGATGAGTGCGGTGCACTAATGGAAGATTTTTTTGCCGATTTGCGCAAATAGTCACTTGGTGTGTGTTGCTTTTAGAGTAAAAATGTGTACTTTTGTCGGTCTGTTTGGCAAAAATACATGTTGCTGACTGACAAATAATTGAAAATCAAGAAGATAATTATTTATTAACAACCATAGAACTAAAAAGTATTGAAAAAATGAAAGCGATTAAGATTACGCTGGCCGCTTTGATGGCTGTTTTCGCAATCTCGACTGCTTCGGCTCAGAGCGCTGAGGCTGGTGCTAAGTACAACGAGGCTGCTGCTAAGTACAATGCAAAGGATTTTGCTGCTGCTCTTCCCCTCTTGCAGGAGGCTGTGAACATTGCTCTCGACGCTGACGATGTAGCAACTGCTCAGAACGCACAGAAACTTATCCCCCAGGCTAACTTCCAGCAGGGTCTTGCTCTTGCAAAGGCTAACAAGTTGGAGGAGTCGATTCCCTATTTGGAGGCTGCAATGGAGACCGGTGAGCTCTACAATGTGGCTGCTGCTTCGCGCAACGCTAAGACTATGATTTCGCAGGTATACACCATGATGGGTGGTCAGGCTTTCAATAACAAGGATTTTGCAAAGGCTGCTGAGGTATTTGCAAAGGGTTATGCTGCTAACAACCAGGACACCGCTATCGGTTTGAACCTCGCTATGAGTTACTGCGAGATGGGCGATATGGAGAACGGTATCAAGGTTTACAAGGAGATTATCGCTTTGGCTGACCTTCACAGCAAGTTCGCTGAGCCCGCTGCAAAGGCTAAGACCGCTGCTGCTAACTACCTCGTAAAGCAGGCTTCGGAGCAGGCTGCTACCGATGTTGAGGCTGCTTACGCATCGTTGGCACAGGTATTTGAGTTTGACGCTACCAACGCAACTGCTCACCTCCTCCGTATCCAGACCGCTGCTACTGCACAGGCTTGGGACAAGATTATCGAGTGGGGCGACGCTGCTGCTGAGGCTCAGACTACCGACGAGGCTAAGAGCGATGTTTACTACTACCTCGCTGCTGCTTACGATAGCACCGACGTTAACGACAAGGCTATCGAGGTTTACGGTAAGGTAACCGCTGGTAACAACGCTGAGGCTGCTGCAAAGCGTATCACCGAGTTGAAGGCTTTGGTAAAATAGTCTTTTCGACGAAAAGAGTTAAGGGGCGTATGATTTACGCCCCTTTTTTTATATCTTTACACCATCAATAACTCTGCTATGGCACGACAACACTCAATAGAACTACTTGCACCTGCGCGCAACGAGGTGGTGGCACGAGCCGCCATCGATTGTGGTGCAGATGCTATCTATATTGGTGGTCCATCGCTGGGTGCACGTCGTGCGGCGGCAAACTCGGTAGAGGAGATTGCCAGGGTGGTGGAGTATGCCCACCTGTTTGGCGTGAGGGTATATGTCACGATGAATACCCTGCTGTATGACAATGAGTTGGCGGAGGCAGAGAGGCTTGCCCGTGAACTTGCGAGTGTGGGCGTGGATGCACTTATTGTGCAGGATATGGCCTATCTCCGTATGGGACTGCCAATCGAGTTGCACGCATCAACGCAGACTTTCAATGCTACTGCTGAACAGGTTGCTTTTATGGCAGACTGTGGATTAAAGAGGGTGGTGTTGGAGCGCAACCTTTCACTGACGGATATTCGCACTATTGCAGAGCAGACAGAGGCTGAATTGGAGGTCTTTGTGCACGGCGCAGTATGTGTGGGTTATAGTGGCAGGTGCTTCCTGAGTCGCTCGATGGGGCCTCGCAGTGGCAATCGTGGTGACTGTATGCAGGCGTGCCGACTGAGTTGGGATTTGGAGGATGCGAGTGGTCGCAAGTTGCTGAGAGAAAAGCATTTGCTATCTGTGTGTGATATGGACCTCTCGGAGCGCATTGGTGATTTGCTCGATGCGGGAGTCTGCTCGTTTAAGATTGAGGGCAGGCTCAAAGATGAGACCTATGTGCGCAATGTGGTGAGTTACTACCGCCAGCGAATAGATAAGGAGTTGGCTCTGCGACCTCATCTGTCGAGGAGTTCGGTGGGAGTGTCCAAGGTCGACTTTGTGGCTGATTTGCGCAAGACCTTTTCGCGCAGAGGTGGTGAGTATTTCTTCGATGGCGTGCGACGTGGTGTGGCGGAATTTGATACCCCGAAGGCTATGGGTGAACGCCTGGGCCGAATATCCTCGGTGCGAGGAGCAAAGATTAGGATTGAGGGGTGCAAGGCAAAACTTAGTGCCGGTGACGGGCTCTGCTATATGACCCCAAATGGTTTGGTCGGGACAAATGTTAATGGCATTGAGGGGACTGATGTGGTGCTTAATCGTGCTGATGGTCTGAGGGTTGGCGTTGAGATTTTCCGCAACCTCGACCACGCCTATCTCCGAACTATCTCGCGCGCTCGTCTGCGTAGGGCACTGCCTGTAACTGCGGTTGTGACTGCTACTTCCGACTGCCTGAGAGTGACCTATCGTGAGTGTCGTGGGGTTGAGGTTGAGGCCACTATCAGCCGAGAACTGCCCGAGGTTGAGAATAGGGATGTGGCATTGAGGAATTTGCGCGATGCGCTCTCGAAGAGTGGTGCGACCATCTTTGATGTTGGCAGCGTGGAGATTGATGAGAACGGATTTTTGCCCTTTGTTCCTGCTGGCGAGTTGAGTGAGTTGAGGCGTCAGGCACTCGATGAGTTGAGAGATAAGATAGGTGCGCTAAGACCTGATAGTGAGCATTTTGTGGAGAATTTTGATGCACTTGCGCCTAAGCATATTGGTCGGGAGTGCAATGTTATAAACAAGGTGGCCGAGGAGTTCTACCTATCGCACGGATCCGAGCGCGTGGAATGGGGCAAAGAGAGTACCGATAACTTTGAAGGCGAGGTAGTTATGACCACTCGCTACTGCTTGCGTCGCGAGATGGGTGAGTGTCTGAAATGTGGCTCAAAGTTGCGTGGCCCTCTCTACTTGGTGCACGGTGGCAGTCGCTACGAGTTGCAGTTTGATTGCAGCAGGTGCGAGATGAAATTGATATGTAAGTAATTGATAGATATATGAATAGCGGTTTGAAAATGGCATCGCCCGTATGGGAGGATTATGAGTTGGTAGATAGTGGCGATTTTGAAAAGCTGGAGCGATTTGGTCGTTACCTTTTGCGTCGCCCCGAGCCACAGGCAATTTGGCGCAAGTCACTCTCCGAGGAGGAGTGGCGAACTATGGCCGATGGCTCTTTCCGTCGCGAGGGTCGGGATGAGGAGCGTGGTGGCTGGTCGTTGCGACGTGGTATGGTCGAGCAGTGGCGTGTTGCCTATCCACTTGGAGGTAAGCGACTTACTTTCCGTCTTGGGCTTACCTCTTTCAAACATGTTGGCCTCTTTCCCGAGCAGGCAGACAATTGGGAGTTTATCTACTCGCAGGTAACTTCGCTTGCCAAGAAGTTGGGTCGTGCTCCGCGTGTGCTCAACCTCTTTGCCTATACCGGTGGTGCGTCCCTGGCTGCTGCTGCAGCAGGTGCGGATGTGACTCACGTTGACTCTGTGCGTCAGGTGGTTACATGGGCTCGCGAGAATATGGAGCAGAGTAATCTGGATGGTATTCGCTGGGTTGTGGAGGATGCGCTCAAATTTGTGCGACGTGAGGTGAAGCGTGGCCACTACTATGACGGCATTATTCTCGACCCGCCTGCATACGGTCGTGGACCCGATGGTGAGAAGTGGGTGTTGGAACAGAATATTGGTGAGATGCTCGATTGTTGTTCGCAATTGCTTGACAAACAGGGCGGTTTTGCAGTGCTGAACCTCTACTCGATGGGTCTTTCGGCAATGTTGGCGCGTAGTGCTATGTGTCAACTCTTCCCCAAAGCCTCTTCGGAGCAGTTTGGCGAGTTGTACTTTACCGACCGTTTCGAGAAATCGTTACCTCTTGGTGTCTATTACAGAGCAACTTACGGCAAATAGTATGTTAATAGATAAGGGCGTTATTGAGTATGTAGAGCAGGAGATTCTTCCGCTTTACGAAGGGTTTGATCGCGCACACTCCACAGACCATGTTACAGCGGTTGTGGAGCGTAGTCTTGCGCTTGCCACTCACTATCCTGTAAACTACTCAATGGTCTATGCCATAGCCGCTTACCACGATATCGGTCTGCCCGAGGGCAGGGAGTTGCATCATATCAACTCTGCGCGCCTGCTTCGTGAGGATGAGCGTCTTAGGGAGTGGTTTTCGGAGAGTGAGATTGAGGTGATGGCTGAGGCGGTGGAGGATCATCGAGCCTCATCAGACCACGAGCCGAGGTCTATCTATGGCCGAATTGTTGCCGAGGCCGACCGATTGATCGACAGCGACCTTGTGATGCGTCGCACAGTGCAGTACGGCTTGGCACACTATCCTGAACTCTCGCCCGAAGGGCATTGGAACCGTTTCTGCGCCCACCTCGATGAGAAGTATGCCGAGGGTGGCTATCTTCGTCTGTGGATTCCCGAGTCGGATAATGCAAGACGACTCGCCGAGTTGCGCCAGACTATTGCAAATCCGACACTTCTCCGCGAGTCGTTCGATAGGATTTTTGCCGAAGAAACCGCTAACTCTTAGAGAGTTGCGAGGAGTTCTCGGTATTTGGGCAGTGGCCAGCAGGCATCATCAACCAACATTTCCAACTCGTCGATATATTTGCGAAGTTCCACCATCTTAGGTCTTACCTCCTGCTCGTAGTGCGATGCACGCGAGGGGATGCTCTCGATGCGATTGAGCCTTTTGCGGATACCTGTCATTTCGTTGGCTGCGGTGCTGATAGCGTTCGAGAGTGTGGCAATCTGTTCGAGTGTAGCAATCTCAGTAGCAGCAAGTTCGCGATATTTGTCGGGGAAGATATCCTTGATACCTTTAATATTCTCAATCAACAAATTCTGATATTTGATAGCGGTCGGAACGATATGGTTAAGCGCCATATCTACAAACACGCGCGACTCAATCTGTATCTTCTTCAAGAAAATCTCGTTCTTAATCTCGTAGCGTGCCTGCAACTCAATCTTATTGAGCACTCCGCATCTCTCGAACAAATCTATCGAACGAGGCGAGAGGTACTCCTTGAAGGCCTCCGAGACGTTGTTCACGCTCATCAAACCTCTTCGCGCAGCCTCTTCGAGCCACTCGGGACTATAACCGTTGCCCTCGAAACGGATATTCTTGCTGGCGATGATGAACTGACGAATAACCTTCAAGATGGCCTCGTCCTTCTTAACACCCGACTCCATCAACTTATCAACCTCCGCCTTGAACTCTCTCATGGTGCTTGCCACTGCGCTATGGATAGCGATAAGCGGCATTGCGCAGTTACACGACGAGCCGGTCGCACGGAACTCGAAACGGTTACCCGTAAATGCAAATGGCGAGGTACGGTTACGGTCGGTATTGTCGAGCAGAATCTCGGGAATCTTGCCGATGTCGAGTTTAATTTCACTCTTCGAGTCTGCTGTAAGTTTCTGAGCCATACGCTTTTCAATATCGTCGAGCATTCGACTCATTGTTGAGCCGGTGAAGACCGATAGCGTAGCGGGAGGAGCCTCGGCACCACCCAGACGATGCGAGTTGGTCTCCGATGCAATTGAGGCCATAATTAGCGAGCCGAAGTCGTTTGCAGCCTTCAATACGCAGACGAAGAAACTGAGGAACTGGATGTTGCTCTTGGGCGACTTACCTGGTGCAAGCAGGTTCACGCCGGTATCGGTTGCCATCGACCAGTTGCAGTGCTTGCCCGAGCCATTGACACCCGCAAAGGGCTTCTCGTGGAAGAGTACCTTCAATTTATGTTTGGCAGCCACCTTGCGCATCACCGACATCAGGAGTACATTGTGGTCTACCGCCACGTTTGCCTCCTCGAACATAGGTGCGCACTCAAATTGGTTGGGCGCAACCTCGTTGTGGCGTGTCTTTACGGGGATGCCAAGTCTGTACGACTGCTCCTCAAACTCCTTCATAAAGTCGCTGACACGCTGAGGGATAGCACCCCAATAGTGGTCGTCCAACTGCTGATCCTTGGCGGCAGTATGGCCCATCAGCGTTCTGCCTGTCTGCACCAGGTCGGGGCGAGCGTCAAAGAGAGCCTTATCCACAAGGAAATACTCCTGCTCCCAACCGAGTGTGGGGACTACGCGGGTTACATCCTTGTCGAAGAGCTGGCAGATGTCCACTGCTGCACTATCGATAGCGGCCATAGATTTCAGTAGAGGTGTCTTAAAGTCCAGAGCCTCACCTGTATATGCGATAAAGATACTTGGGATACAGAGCGTCTTATCCATAATAAATGCGGGCGACGATGGGTCCCAAGCACTATATCCGCGTGCCTCAAAGTTGTTGCGCAGACCACCACTTGGGAAGCTCGATGCATCAGGCTCCTGCTGAACGAGCAGCCCTGCATTGAAGGTCTCAAAAGATGTTCCACCCAGCACAGGCTCGATAAAGGCGTCGTGCTTCTCAGCTGTGGAGTCGTTCAGCGGCTGGAACCAGTGAGTGTAGTGGGTCGCTCCGCGCTCGATAGCCCAGATTTTCATACCCTCGGCAACCTGACCTGCAATGCGACGGTCGATACGCTTGCCACCCTCAATTGCCTCAATAACACTCTCATAAACATCCTTCGAGAGGTATTGTCGCATCTGACTACGGCTGAAAACATCTGCTCCAAAGTAGTCGGAGATTCTGTGACTTGGTGGTGTCGAGGTGAGTCGCTCGCGGTGACTTGCCTCGTCGAGTGCTTTAAATCTTAATGTATCCATTGTGGCTATCAGTTTACATTACAATGCAAAAATAGTTTTTTCTCTATAATATCCCAATTTTTGCCGATAATTTGAGGAAAAATATGCTTTTTTATTTGAGATACCCCTAAATTTTGGGGGTTTGTTGCTGAAAAATGCGTTTTTGTAGAGTGATTGTACTATTTTGCAGTTTTTGACCATTTGGCTATTTGCTTACATTTTCCTCGTTATTGCCTAATTTTGGTTAGTGATTATAACTTTTGAGTTTCGCTCCACTCTCCAATGGCTTTCAGAGTTACTTTAAACGCCACTTTTTATGTCTGCTGAGTCGCAAAGAGATACTCCCAAGAAAAAATTTTTGTTAATTTTTCGTTTTGTTAACATTTTTATACATTTTGCAAGATGCGGATAATCAAGCATATAAGCACTTAGTTTTGCAAATTTAAGACTACTTAACATAAATTTAATGTTAAATTATTATTAAAATATTTTAAAATACTTGCGTAATCGGAAAAATGCCCTTATCTTTGTGGCGAAGTTTTAAG
>JAFNVE010000014.1 GCA_017379955.1 Tidjanibacter sp.
ACAATATCCTTGGCCTGCTTCTTGGTTGCCACGAAGAGTACTCGACGACCACTCTTGGCAATCTGCTTAATGGCTGCTGCCGCCTCATCAACCTTTACTGCAGTTTTGTGCAGGTCGATGATGTGAATCCCGTTTTTCTCCATAAAGATATAGGGAGCCATCTTAGGATTCCATTTTCTTTTCAGGTGGCCGAAGTGTACACCGGCCTCCAACAATTGATTAAAATCTGTTTTAGTAGGCATTTTTGTAACCTTTTACTTTTTTCTTTAATTTTAATTCTCTTTTCGTCAACCTGTCGGTAGTGCCGCTCTAAGCAGCAGTCCGAGAGGTTTTCCGCGAAAGGGCAACGGCGAAGTAACAATCTTCTTCGAGAGTGGTCTTCGCTGTTTCGAACCACTTCCGTGTCGTGTGCGGACGAATATTAACGCTTGCTGAACTGGAATTTAGCACGTGCGCTGGGCTGACCGGGCTTCTTACGCTCAACCTCACGCGAGTCACGAGTGAGGAAACCGTTCTTCTTCAAAACGGGACGGTTCTCTGCGTCAATCTCGCAAAGAGCGCGTGCGATACCCAAACGAGCAGCCTCTGCCTGACCGTGAATACCACCGCCCACCAAGTTAATGGTGATGTCATAGTTCTCAGTCTGGTTCAGAACCAACAGGGGCTGCTTAACCACGAACTGGAAAATGTCGAGCGGGAAGTAGGTCTCCAACGGTTTTTTGTTTATGGTGATGTTACCCTGACCGGGCTTCACATAAACGCGTGCAACTGCAGCTTTTCTACGTCCGACTGTGTTTACAACTTCCATAGTCTTCTACTACTTAATCTCGTTTAATTTAATTACCTTAGGAGTCTGTGCCTCGTGAGGGTGCTCACTGCCTGCATAGACCTTCAAATTTTTCAGCAATGCAACGCCAAGGCGAGTTTTGGGCAACATACCCTTGACTGCATTCTCAATCAAGAACTCAGGCTTGTTGACCAGACGCTCCGCGGGAGTTGCGAAACGCTGACCACCAGGATAGCCGGTGTGATGTACATAGACCTTGTCGGTCATCTTCTTGCCGGTAAGTCTTACCTTCTCAGCGTTGATAACGATAACATTGTCACCGCAATCAGCGTGGGGAGTAAAACTCGGCTTGTTCTTGCCGCGGAGGATCTTCGCGATCTGCGAGGCAAGTCTTCCCAGTACCTCGCCCTCTGCATCGATAACATACCACTCTTTCTGAGCAGTTGCCGCATTGACGAAGACTGTCTTGTAACTCAATGAATCCACTTTGTCTTACGTTAAATTGTTAATACTTGTTAATTGTGACCTTTACTCATACGAATATGAGCGCGCAAAGATATGAATAATTTCTGAAGAAAAAAAATCTCTTTAACTTTTTTTCATAATATATAAGGTATAGGGAGGTAAGACCAATGCAAAATTCAAAATGCAAAATGCAAAATGGTTTGGGGTGAGAATTATGGGAATTATGGGAATAATGGGAAATGAGAATTTAAGGAATTTAAGGAATGTAGGGAATGTAGGGAATTTAGGGAGTGTAGGGAATGTAGGGAGATTAGAGAATTTAAGGAACATAGGGATAATCCTTAAACTCACTAAACTCCTTAAACTCACTAAACTCCTTAAACTCCTTAAACTCCTTAAACTCCTTAAACTCCCTACAAAAACCTGAGAGTAGTTCGATACTACTCTCAGGTTTTATCTATTTTGAATCTTGAATTTTGAATTTTGAATTCCTAATTATTATATCCAAACTTTGTAAGTCGACGGTCGGAATTGCGCCAATCGCTATCGACCTTTACCTGCAACTGCAAGAAAACCTTTTTGTTAAGGAACTTCTCCAAGTCGATACGGGCTGCTGTGCCCACCTTTTTGAGTCGCTCGCCACGGTGGCCGATAATAATACCCTTCTGCGAATCACGGCTGACATAAATGGTTGCCATAATACGGTCAATGGTAGGTTCTTCGCGGTAGGAATCTATCTCAACCTCAACCGAATAGGGAATCTCCTTCTCGTAGTTCAGGAAGATCTTCTCGCGGATAATCTCCGAGGCAAAGAAACGCATCGGGCGGTCGGTGAGTGTATCGCGGTCGTAGTAGGGCTCGCCCTCGGGGAGTAGCGCAACGATACGATCGAACAAGCCACCAACATTGAAGGCATGGAGAGCCGACACGGGCACTACCTCAGCGCGGGGCAATCGCTCCTGCCACTTGGCAACCACCGCCTCCAACTTCTCGGGATCGGATAGGTCAATCTTATTGACAGCCACGATAACGGGGAGTCCACTGAGTGATATCTTCTCCACAATCTCCTCCGAGGCCTCATCGCCCTGCTCCACGGTGTCGGTGACATAGAGAATAACATCGGCATCGCGCAACGCACCAATCACAAAGTTCATCATCGACTCCTGCAACTTGTAGTTGGGGCGCAGGATGCCCGGGGTATCCGAGTAGACAATCTGGAAGTCGTCGCCATTGACAATACCCATAATGCGGTGGCGTGTAGTCTGCGCCTTGGAGGTGATTATCGAAAGTCGCTCGCCAACCAGAGCGTTCATAAGTGTCGATTTGCCGACATTGGGGTTACCGATAATATTTACAAATCCCGATTTCATCTGTTTCTATTAATTATGGCGCAAAGATAGTGATTTTCGCGAGATAATTTTTCATATCTTTGCTATCACATAATCAACACCCAAAACAAGATGAAAATTTTTGTACTATTTGCATCATTGCTGCTATCAGCCGTATCGGCATTAGGTCAGGAAAACTACCGCCTGCAAGGGGCTGTCGAGGTCGATATCACCTCCCATATCAATTGGATTGAACGCTACGAAAAGGAGTTGCAAACCCTCGACAAACGCGCCGAGAGCGAGCCTTCGGAGTGCGATGTACTCTTCTTTGGCTCATCGTCTATCCGTATGTGGAGCACCCTTGCCGAGGATATGGCTCCACTGAAAGTTATTAATCGCGGTTATGGCGGTGCGACACTGCGCGATATTTTCTACAACTACGAGCGCGTATTTGCGCACTACCAACCCAAGGCTATCGTTCTCTTTTGCGACAACGACATCTCCGGCGACCCCAATCACGATGTAACGATTGCAGAGAACATTGACCTATATCGTATGATTTTCACGCGTCTGAGCAGAGAGTATCCCAACGCACCGCGCTATTTCCTCTCGATTAAGTACACCGAAGCACGCAAGGGCATTCGCCACAAACAGCAGATGCTCAACGAGATGATGCAGGAGATTGCCGAGCGCACAGGACTCTTTACCTATGTTGACGTAAACTCGCTACTACTCGACGAAGACGGCAACCCCGACCCCAAGTATTTCCTCGGCGACAGACTTCACATCACCCGAGAGGCCTATGCTCTGTGGGCGGAGGAGTTGAAAAGAGCAATGGCTGAGTAATTGAAGAATAGGGAGAACCCCTATTCTCCCTATTCTCCCTATTCTCCCTATTCTCCCTAACGCCAAATTTACTTATCAGGCGACTTTTTCTCGACCAAGTTGGTGATATAAACCGTAAATATCGGGAACAACATCATACCGAGAGCAGGGAGCAGGAAGGTGAGAATCTTACCCGTAACCGTAACGGCAAAGAGTGGCGCACCGACCGTAGTCACATTAAGCCCTGCCCACCAGAGCGCAGTACCGAAGCTGTCAACAGCGTGATTCAATCCCTCCTCCTCGCAGAAGAAGAGCAGAGCCGAAAGATAGGTAATGGCGAGAGTTATATAGATGTAAGAGAGAAAGATACGCGTACTTCTCGGGCGGGTGGCCGATTGCAGTGCAGGATAGATGCCGCTCAGCCCTCGAATCAGAGGCAGACATTTTAAGACCAAGTAGAGTTGCTTGGAGATATCGCCCGCATCAATCAGTCTGAGGATATTGAGCCACGGCAACGAAACAAGAAGCCAAAACAGGTTTCTTATCGCCCAGCGCAAAGGCCTCTCGGCAAAGGTCACTCCTGCCACCCAGTCGGCCATAAAGACCAGGCAGACATAGAGTTGCAGATGGAGCAACGAGTTGGAAAGCGTATAGTTGCGCGAGTAGATTATATCGTGCGAGAGGGTGATGAGTATTACAAGCGAGCCGAGGAGCGTGAGTAGATTCAGCACACGCGCAAAGGGATTGGTCGGGGAGATAGTGTTTTGTTGTTTCATTATCGGAACTCTATTTTGTTGAACATTAGTTGGTAAACCCCATAGCAAAAGGAGTGCCGAGTGCAAGGTGTAGGGTTGTAGGATAGAGGTGAGAACTCTTTTTTTTGAAAAAAGAACGAAAAAATTTGCATCACAAAAAACTTTTATCTACTTTTGTCGCGCTTTTGAAGCGATGGCGAGATAGCTCAGCTGGTTAGAGCGCATGATTCATAATCATGAGGTCCCCGGTTCAATCCCGGGTCTCGCTAC
>JAFNVE010000148.1 GCA_017379955.1 Tidjanibacter sp.
ACTTCTCGTATGTGAGCGGTTTCCTAAGCACCCTTAACACCAAATTCACCAATTATACGGCTTTTTTATTAGTAGCCAAGGATACGCAACATCGAACGATAACTCTGCTCCTTCGAGAAGAGTCGGGTATAATACTCGCCCGTTGCCTTGTCGATATCGATAATGATATGCTTAGGTGCGGGAGTCAGGCAGTGCTGAATACCGCCAAAGCCGCCGATAGACTCCTGATAAGCACCCGTGTGGAAGAAGCCAATATACTGGGTCTCATTGCAGGGTTTGGGGAGGAAGACGGCGTTGGAGTGGGACTCGCCACTATAGAAGTCCTCGCTATCGCAAGTCAGACCACCGAGGAAAACGCGCTGATACTCGTGATCCCAATGGTTAATCGCAAGCAGAGGGTAACGCTGGTTGATACCCCAAATATCGGGAAGTGTGGTCATAAACGAACTGTCAATCATATACCAGCACTCGCGGTCGTTCTGCTGCTTGTGGTTAATAACGGAGAAGAGAGTTGCGCCACTCTCACCCACAGTGAACGAGCCGAACTCAGTAAAGATGTTAGGCTCAGCCACGCCGTTCATACCACATATATTCTTAATCTGCGAGATAATCTCCTCTGCCATATACTCATAGTCGTAGTCAAAGGCGAGCGAGTTCTTGATGGGAAAACCACCGCCGATGTTCAGACTGTCGAGCTCGGGACATATCTTCTTGAGTTCGCAGTAGAGTTGCAAACACTTGCTGAGCTCGTTCCAATAGTAAGCAGTATCCTTAATACCGGTGTTGATAAAGAAGTGGAGCATCTTCAGACGGAAACGCTTACTGCCCTTGATGCGCTCTTTGTAGAAGTCGATGATATCATTGTAGCGAATACCGAGGCGCGAAGTATAGAAATCAAACTTAGGCTCCTCCTCCGCTGCAATACGGATACCGAGGTTGCAAGGCTTGGTAATATGCTGCTCCACAAGATCTAACTCCTCCTTGTTGTCCAGCACAGGAATAGTGTTATAGAAGCCGTTAGACACCAGTGTAGCGATGTTCTCAATATACTGAGGACGCTTGAAACCGTTGCAGATGATATAACGATCCTTGTCGATAAGCCCCATATCATAGAGGGCATTAACCAGATGGATATCATATGCCGAGGAGGTCTCGATATGGATATCGTTCTTCAACGCCTCCTCGAAGACAAACGAGAAGTGCGAACTCTTAGTACAGTAGCAGTAGTTGTAGGTACCCTGATAATCTGCCTTTGCCATAGCAACATTGAAGAGTCGCTTAGCACGCTGAATCTGCGAAGATATCTTGGGCAGGTATGTAATTTTCAGCGGTGTACCATACTGCTTGATTACATCCATCAAAGGAACATTGTGAAAGTAGAGTTCATTGTCTTCAACGGTGAACTCATCCTGAGGAAACTCGAAAGTCTGCTCAATAAGGTCGATGTACTTGTTCTTCATTTCTCGGAATCGTTGAAAAAATTAAATCCATCTTCGCTACTTTAACAAAAAATTATCAATGTAGCCGAGTTACTTTACAAAATTTGGGCCTACAAAGAAAATAATTCTTTTTAGAACAATCAACATAAATACCTTTTTTCTTGAAAAAAGATTGAAATTTCAAGGAAATTGGGTAATTTTGAGCACTATTTTAGGGTATTAGGCGTTTAACCGATATATCCACGACCAAATTTGAGAGTTAGAACAATGGTTAACAGATTCATAGCAGAGTATATGGCCAACTCGCGCCGACTGATTTTGCCGGGCGTGGGTGCCTTCGTACGTCGCACCGAGGGCGGCGAGATTGTTTTTGTCGAAATGTTCAAGCAGAACGACGGAGTGCTGACCAATCTTATCAGCCAGAAGATGGATATCTCGGCCGAGCAGGCAAACATCCTCATCGAGCGACTCATCACCGAGTTGCAGCACGACTTACGCTACTATGGCTACTACACCATCCCCGCACTCGGCACTCTAAGACAGACCGAGAAGAGCATTATCTTCCAGGCCGATGCCCCCGCCTCGCTCCAAGCAGAGCAGCCTCAGGCAGTACAGAGCAAGGAGAACACGCCTCCTACCCCACGCTATGAGAAGGTTGAGGAGCAGGAGATTGTCGCTACTCCCAAGGAGGAGAAGCCTGCACCTAAGGCAGAGGCAATAGCAGTACCCAAAGTTGAGCCTAAGCCAACACCCAAAACAGAGGTTGTGGCAACTCCCAAGGCCGAGCCTAAACCCACTCCCAAAGCAGAGGAGCCCGTTCGACCTGCCGAGAAGGAGAGCACAACAACCGACAACGTAAAATTCAAACTCTTCACCTCTGAGTCGGAGGCCACAAAGTCGGCCAAGCAGAGCGAGGCGAAAGAGCCAAAGAGAGTCGCAAAGCCCAGCCCGGCAACCCAGGAGCGTTTCCGCTTTGAGGCGCACAAAGACAGCGAAGAGAGCGCACCACAGCGCATCCGCATACGCACAAACCGCAAGCGCAAGAAGATGGACGGAGTAACACTCCTGGCAATCATTGCTGCTGCAATTGCGGTAATCGTTATCATCTATGGTATGGTATCGTCGCCAGGCCCTGTGTTTGACGAGCCGTTGCTTCCCGCAATGCCCGACACCACAGCAGTTGAACTTGCAGCACCCGAGAGTGCTAACTAACAATAGCAGAGAGAGATGGCAGAGATGGATATTACTTCAATCAAACAGCGATTTGGAATTATCGGCAACAACGAGGCGATGAATCGTGCCTTGGAGATTGCCGCTAAGGTCGCACCTACCGACCTCACCGTACTCGTTACGGGCGAGAGCGGTGTGGGTAAGGAGTATTTTCCGCAGGTGATACACACCCTCTCCACTCGCAAGCACAACAGATATATCGCAGTAAACTGCGGTGCAATCCCCGAGGGCACTATCGACTCGGAACTCTTCGGCCACGAGAAGGGAGCATTTACTGGTGCTACCGAGAGTCGCAAGGGTTATTTTGAGGAGGCTGACGGAGGTACAATATTCCTCGACGAGGTGGGCGAGTTGCCCCTCTCGACACAGGTGCGACTGCTCCGCGTATTGCAGACTGGCGAGTTTATCCGTGTCGGCTCGGCAAAGGTGCAGAAGACCAATGTGAGGGTTGTGGCGGCAACAAACAGCAATCTGCGCGAGGCAATCTCCTCGGGCAAGTTCCGCGAAGACCTCTTCTTCCGCCTCAGCACCGTACCTATTACAGTACCCCCACTCCGCGAGCGCAAGGAGGATATCCACCTCCTCTTCCGCAAGTTCGCTTCGGATGTAGCAGTACAGTACCATATGCCCGCCATTTCGCTCGATATGGCAGCTAAGGCGATGCTTGAAAACTACTATTGGCGTGGCAATATCCGCCAACTGAAAAATGTTGCCGAGCAGATATCTGCAATCGAGGAGTCAAGGGTAATCACTGCCGAGGTACTCTCGCGCTACCTTCCCCACGAGGCGACAGGTAGTCAGATGGTGGCAGGCGACAGCGAGCGCACCTCACATATTGACGAGAGGGAGTTGCTCTATAAGTTCCTGCTCGATATGAAGAACGATATGAACGAGATAAAGCAGATGCTGCGCTCGATGGGCTTGCAGACTGCACCCCACACTGCACACCCCGCCGAGCCCTCATACGCTGCACTACTCCCCTCGCACGACACCCAAAGCAGTGTCGAGGAACCTATGTATGCCGACAGCGAGGATGTGACCTATCAGGCACCCGAACAGCCCTCACGCCCCCAGACCAAGGAGCAGATGCAACGAGAGGCCATACTCCGCGCACTGCGCAATAATGGAGGTCGCAGAAAGGAGGCTGCCGAGGAGTTGTTCATGTCGGAGCGCACGCTCTATCGCAAGATTAAAGAGTTGGGTATCAACGAGTAACAGATAAAAAGATGAGAAACAGAATAAGGATATTTTTCGGGATTTTGGCAGTGGCTTTTGCAATGACAGGTTGCACCATCAGCTACTCGTTTACAGGTGCCTCAATCCCCACACAGGCCAAGACGGTATCAATCGCCTACTTCCCCAACAACGCGCCAATGGTGGCACCTACGCTCAGTTCGACACTCACATCGGCATTGCAGGATAAGTTTGCGCGACAGACCAAGTTGCAGATTGTGGAGGAGAACGGTGACCTTGCTTTTGAGGGTGAGATTACCAACTACGCCACCGCACCGGCAGCCGTAACAGCAGCCGAGACCGCAGCCCGTAACCGACTGACTATCACCGTGAGAGTGAAATATACCAGCCTCTATGAGCCTACGCTCAACTACAACAAGTCGTTCCAGGCATTTGCCGAGTACGATGCATCGACCCTCCTCCAAACGGTAGAGGATCAGCTGATTAACGAGATTGTAGAGCAACTTGTGGAGGATATTTTCAACGCAGCAGTATCGAATTGGAGTTAGGATGAGCGAGAAGACAGATAACAAGTTTGCGGCTTTGGCGGATAAATATCCGTGGTGTGCACCCCTTTGCGTAGCAAAAGAGGGAGAGGGCGAAGAAAAAAAATCACTCTCGCTTCTTATGCGCTCACTCGGCGCAACACGCGCAATGCGCTACCACCTGACTGCCGAGCAGATAGCCCGCCCATCGACCGAGAGTATCATCGACAAGTTCATGGAAGTGGGTGATTATAAAGTTGTTGCACAAGAGGACACCCCCGATAATTTGGAGTGGGCAGCAGAATCTGCACCCAGCAATGAAGAGGAATTTGTGAGCGAACAGTTGGCAGAAATCTACGCTCAGCAGGGACTTTTCGACCAAGCAAAAGAAACTTATCGAAAATTAAGTTTGTTATATCCGAAAAAAAGTATTTATTTTGCCGAACTTATTGAGAAGTTAGATAAAGAGAATAACAATTAAACAAATAGAGTAATGTATATTTTATTCATCGTACTTATAGTTATCGCAAGCGTACTGTTGATTCTTGCAGTGCTTGCACAGAGCCCCAAGAGCGGTATGGCCGCTAACTTTGGTGCTTCGAACCAGGTAATGGGTGTTCGTCAGACCACCGACTTTTTGGAGAAATTCACTTGGGGTGCTTCGATTGCAATCGTAGTTCTCAGCTTTGCTGCTACTATCGCAATGTCGTCGCACAGCAAGTCGCAGAGCAAGGGTGACACCCTTATCGAGCAGGTGATGAGCAGCGAGGCTGCAATCCCCAGCACAGTGACTTTGCCTAGCGAGGAGTAAGAGATTACCTTTGAAAACTAACACCAGCTGTATCAAATGATACGGCTGGTGTTGTTTTTAATTCAAAATGCAAAATTCAAAATTCAAAATTAACTAAAACTGAGAGCATCGAATTGTTCTCTTTTTTTTATGGGAATAATGGGAGATTTGGGAATTATGGGAACTATGGGAGAACCAATAAGACTCTTTGTGAAGCAATTAAGTTTCTCGGGTTTAGGGGATACC
>JAFNVE010000149.1 GCA_017379955.1 Tidjanibacter sp.
GCCTGAAAACTCGATAGGCATATTGTAGCCGGCAAACTCTGCCATCTTGGCACCTGCGGCAATGTGATAATCTGTAAACGGTGTAACTTTCATAATATTAATGTTTTAAGGTTTTATAATTTGTTTTTTTCAAATCGAGCGTAACGCCGAAACAACCCAATTACTCCTTTTTAGTCGGGCGTTTGAAACCTACCCTCGGACAACGCGTAAACTCCTTTGTGCGGTCAAAGAGGTAACGATATGTGGTGTGCATCTTGTGCTGTGTTGCACATACATAGGTCTTAATCATCTTGTTCATCACAGGGTTGAAGTCGCCAATCCACGCAAGCTCAACGGTCTTATAGTGGTTGCGGTCGCTACGGATGTAACCCTCAAGGATACTGCGCATCATAAAGCTCTCGACGCCCTTGCCCTGATACTCAGGGGTTACGGCGAAGATGATTCCGAAGATACGGTGTGCAGATTTCTTGACCTTCAGCTCCCACATCAGGCGGAGCTTCTCGATAATGCCGAACTTACCCTTGAATTTGCCGATAATGCAGTTCAGGTCAGGCACCATAACGAAAAATCCGATAGGCTCGTCGTTGTAGTATGCAAAGAAGATTATATCGCGGTCGATAATCGGCTTGAGGGTCTGAACAAGGTGGCGCGCATCCTGCTCACTCATCGGATTGACACCGGTAAAGAGTGCCCACGCCTTATTGTAGATTGTTCTTAAGTTCTGAGCCGCCACATCGAGGTCTGTATTGCGAATATCCTCTACGCGATAGCCCGGGGTTGCAGCCACACGCTTTGCCTTCTCGAGTGCTACCTCGCCCAAATCGTCCTCAAGTACGCGCCAGAGATAGGTGTTTTGGTTAAAGTAGTTCTGAAAACCGTAATTCTCAAACAACGCCTGATAGTATGGCGGATTGTAAGGGTTTGTGTAGAGCGGCTCATAGTCAAAACCATTTACCAGCAGACCCCACCACGCATCGCGCGAGCCGAAGTTCACCGGTCCGTCCATCGCCTCCCAACCTCTTGCAGCAAGCCAATCGCGCGCAGCATCGAAGAGCATATTTGCAACCTCCTGACTATCAATCGCCTCGAAGAATCCGCAACCACCTGTCGGCTGCTCGTAATCCTCAAGAGTGTTGCGGTCATAGAACGCCGCAATACGACCCACAGCCTTGCCCGACTGCTCCTCTACGACATACCAACGAATAGCCTCGCCATTTGCGAACTTCTTGTTCTTCGCGGGGTCAAATACCGCCTTTATATCGCTGTCAAGCGGACATACCCAATACTTGCAGCCCTCATAAATCGGACGATCAACATGCAACCACACCTTCTCATCCTCTCTTGTCTTTACCTCTTTAAGAATGTACTTTGCCATAGGTTTTAATTGTATTTTGTTCCCGCGCCGAGCACGGGATTAATTCTATAATTCATTAATTACTATTCTCGGACACAACGCACAGAGTACCCGTAGCTGCGATAGTTGTCGTGTGCAGGGTAGAACATGCCATTGCTGAAGTACAAGTTGTACGCGTTGCTGCTGTAGCCCGGATAAGGAGATGCCGACCAATAGTAGCCGTAGGAGCCGACATTGTTCAACGCCCCACTGTCGTGGCTGCGACAGCCGACAGCGGGATACCAAGCCGCTGTCGTCCCGTCTGCGAGAGTCCAATGGTGACCATAGTTTGCCGAATCCCACTCTGTGCCTGCTGATGTTGCATATGATGTACCCAACGCAGTTGCCCAGAAACCATTCTTTCCACCATCAGGGAGACGATAACCGACTGGGCAAGGATCATACAAGCCCTTCTCCGACTCTGATGTATGCCAACCCTCTCCTGCAACACCTCCGCCAAACCATCCGGTTGCAAATGTCATCGGATTCTCCACAGCGAAGTCCATATTATCGCTTGATGCGACATCCCAACTTCCTGTCGATGCAACGGGAGTTGATTCCGACATTACGCAACCACCCATAAATGGGTCTTTGCGTCCCCACTGATAGAGCAAACCAAATGCACCAATATCGCCAGGAGTAGCAGATGTTGCACCGAGGTTGCGATCCATCATTGTACCTGCATTGTTTGGATAAACTTGGTCGCTCCAGCCCTCCGCCGAACACCATATATGCCAAGACCATAGGATTTTACCACTCGAATCTCGAAGCGCAATAGAGGCGTTACCGCTCTTGAATGTTGCAGGGGTCGAGAAGCTGATATAACCATCTTTATACGCCACATTTGTAATCAAATCTCCTACATTCGGAGTGGTCGATGTACCAAAAGACTCCCAAAGCACATCTGCGCTATAACCGTTACTAAAGTTCTCCAACGAATTACCCTTCACAGCCTTAAACTTATAGCTACCCGCACCATTTACAAGGTAACAATTAGCC
The DNA here is from genome assembly GCA_017379955.1 of Tidjanibacter sp. Taxonomy (GTDB): domain Bacteria; phylum Bacteroidota; class Bacteroidia; order Bacteroidales; family Rikenellaceae; genus Tidjanibacter. Next base: position 2,393 of record JAFNVE010000149.1, read on the forward strand.
GTACCCGCCACTGAGAGATCAACCACTCCCGAGGTCGCACCTTCTGCCACAATTGCATCGGCGTACTCTTTCCAGCCATCTGCCGCCTTGTAAGCCTCAACAGATGCCGCAGGGACATAGATTTTACGGTCGGCAGCGTTGTTATTAAACATATTGTCTTCGCCTGTTGGAGGAGTAGTTGGTTTACAATAGACGCTAACAAGGTTAGAGCAACCAGAGAAGGCTGCAGCTCTGACTACAGTTACGCCACTCGGAATAGTAACAGTTGTAAGAGTTGTACAACCTGCAAAGGAGCTAACTTCAATTTTAGTTACATCTTGCGGCATTGTATATTCTGTAACCTCCGAACCAATAGCAAATGAGACAATAGCACCACCCACAACAAGGCAACGCTTATCTGCCGATGCGTATTTGCCGTCAAACTCAACAAGACCACGACAATCTAAGAATGGATTTGCCTCGATAGTTGTGACGCTATCC
>JAFNVE010000150.1 GCA_017379955.1 Tidjanibacter sp.
ACTACGCTATGTTGGGCGATATGAGTCTGCTCAATGGCGAGGTGGCGATTTACAACTCAATCACCCCTGAGGAGATTATGGATTTCTCGCAAAGATTCTTCCGCCACGACCAGAGTACCACACTTGTAATCCGTAGCAAGCAATGAGAAAAGATGACATCAAGGAGCTGCCAAAGGTAGTCCTTCCCGATACAATAGATATAACCCTTGCCGAGCGTCATACTGCGGGCAATGGTGTTCCTGTTTATGCCCTCGACTGCTCCAGGCAGGAGGTGTTGAGGTTTAGTTTTGTCTTCCCTGCCGGTACTTCGTGGCAGAAGCATCCCTTCTGCGCAGCAGCAACGGCAAACCTTCTCTCGGCAGGCTCGCCGAACCACACCGCACACGAGATTGCCGAGGCACTTGACTTCTACGGCTCGTGGTATGATGTGAGTGTGGACAGGGATGCGGCGGTGATTTCGTTCTGCACCCTGCTCAAATTCCTGCCTCAGACCCTCGCGCTGGCGGAGGAGATTCTGCTCCGACCCACCTTCCCCGAGGAGGAGGTAGAGATTTATCGCACCAAGCGTCGCCAACGCCTTGTTGTGGAGCGTAGCAAGCCCGATTTCTGTGTGCGCGAACTCTTTGCTCGTCAGTTGTTTGGTGCGGAGCATCCCTACGGCCGTGGCTATGCTGCCGAGGTATATGACGGGCTGACAAGGGAGCAGATTGTGGAGTTCTACCAGAGCAACTATACCTCCGAGGATACCTTTGTGGTGGCGAGCGGCAATGTGGGTGAGGAGGCGTTGAGTGCCCTGCTGAGGATTGCCGATGGACTCCCCACGCCGCCCTCGAAGCCAACACGCACAATCCCTGCACCTCAGAGCGAAGGCTCTATGCACCAGCACTTTGAGGGTACGGTGCAGACATCTGTCCGTATTGGCAGACTCCTCTTCCCGAGGGGGCACGAGGACTTTATCGGTATGCAGGTGGTGGCTACGCTGCTGGGCGGCTACTTCGGCTCGCGACTGATTCAGAATCTGCGCGAGGAGCACGGCTATACATACGGCGCATATTGCGGTGTGGTCAACTTCGATGAGGCGGGCTATCTGGCCATCTCGACTGAGGTAGGTGGCGAGGTTGCCGAGGATGCTGTTCGCCAGATTATGTGGGAGATTGAGCGACTGCGCACCGAGCCTGTCAGCGATGAGGAGTTGTCGACGGTGAAGAAGATAATCTTTGGTGAGATGATGCGTATTCTGGATGGGCCGTTCGGTATTGCAGATGTGACGATTGAGAATATACAAAATGGTGTCACCAACGAATACACTTCGCGTATGGTGCAGGAGGTCAGGGCAATAACCCCCGAAAAGGTACTCGCCTTGGCACAAAAATATCTTGCTCCCGAGGATTTGATAACGGTCACTCTCGGTGAGTAACAAAAAAGGCATCATCCACCACGGGTGATGCCTGTTTTTATCTTTGCCTGCTGTGGCTACAAGTTATCTGTCAACTCTCTGACTAACTTGAAGTTATAGAGGAACTCCTTGGCAAATACGCGAATCACATTGTAGGAGGGGATTGCCAAGAGCATACCGAGCACACCGCCAACGTGGCCGGCAATCAGAATCACGATAAAAATCTCCAACGGGTGGGCATTAACCTGCTTCGAGTAGAGCATAGGCTGCAATACGAAGTTGTCTATCATCTGTGCGGTGGCGATAGCACCTGCCACAATAGCCAGCACTGCCACAACGCTCCACGAGCCTACCGTAAAGGTCACCGAGGCGATAGCGCAGATGGCAAAACCAATCCACGGGCCAACGTAGGGTATCACATTGAGCACACCGACCACAATACCCGAGAAGAAGGCGTCGGAAGCACTGAAACCAAAGAGCAGCAGAATAGACGACACAATCAACATCATCAGGGTCGACTCGCAAAGTATGCCGACGAAGTAGCGGGTAAGTAACTGAGTAACAGATACCAAAGCGCGGCGGATGTTGTCGAGATATTTGTTGGGTGTCAGTGCATAAATCATCTTGGCAAACAGACCCTCCTCCTTCAGGAAGTAGAAGGTGATGAAGGTCACCGAGAAGAGGGCAATCACCGCACTGCCTACAAATGATATGGTCGAAGTGAGCACATTGTTAATCTGACTCCAATCCACAAGCGTAGACAACTCGCCAACAAGTGCCGAGGAGAGCGACCAATCACTCTCGATGGAGAAGTAGTCGCGCACAGCACTCTCCAAGCGGGCGAGTTCTGCCTCGTAGGAGCCGACGAGCATAGTGAGGTCAATATTTGCCAACTGACTTACCTTGCCCGCGATAAGAGGTATAAAGAGTCCGAAGAAGAGGACAATCACGCCCCAATCAATGAGAACGGTGAGCAGTGCCACCGCCCAAGTCGGCAGTTGAAACTTTCGGATACGCAGGCGACGCAGACGGTCGGCAATAGGCTGGCTCATCACCGCGATAACGGCAGCGACAAGTATATAGGCCACAATATCAACAAAATACCACACCAACGACAATACCACAGCCACCGCCGCTATTACCAAAATGTAGCGGGCGAGTTTGTTGGTGTCGCTCTTATGATTCATCGACTGATCCATATTTTTTGTTCAATTTACGGTTTGCAATATGGTATGGGGGTGGGGTGGTTATTTATTCTCTGGCAGGTGGGCAAGGATGGTCTGCGAGCCGGTCACTTTGTCGCCCAGAGCCACATCTATCTTACTGCCAAGGGGGAGGAAGATATCCACGCGCGAGCCAAACTTGATAAAGCCGCA
>JAFNVE010000151.1 GCA_017379955.1 Tidjanibacter sp.
AAATCAACTGCACCGAGAATGCCGCGCTTGGCGCACATATTTAGTTGGAATGCTAATTAGGACAAAACCCCCGAGAAGAGATTTCTTCTCGGGGGTTTTTATAATGGTAACTGATTCCGATCTCGCTAATTATCCGAAAATCCCTACCTTCTAACGAAGGAGATTCCAAGAACTGCGACTATTTAGAAAGATGAAAAGTGAAAAGTGAAAAATGGGAGGTTAGGGAGTGTAGGGAATTTAGGGAATTTAGGGATAATCCTTAAACTCACTAATCTCTTTAAACTCCTTAAACTCCCTAATTCCCCATTATTCCCATCACTCTCATTATTCCCATTATTCCCAAAACAAAAGTTGTCTGTGATTCGATACACAGACAACTTTTAGAATTAAACCCACTCACTTCAAGAAGCCAAAAAGTCGTAGAATTGAGCTATTTTTAGGCGGAGGGGTCTCGGGGGAAGCGAGCATACTTATCGTATGTGAGCAATCCCCGAGGCCCCTCCAACACCAAAATAGCCAATTATACGGCTTTTTTATTACAATGCGCCAATCTCACTCAGGATAGCATTAGTCTTAGCAACAGCCTCTGCACTTGCAGCGAACTTAGCCTTCTCCTCCTCGGTGAACTCGATCTCGATGATGCGCTCAACACCGTTACGGCCGATAACTGCGGGAACACCGATGCAGATGTCGTTCAGACCATACTCGCCCTCCAAGTAGCAGCACGAAGGGATAACCTTCTTCTGGTCGCGGAGGATAGCCTCAACAACCGACGATGCAGCAGCACCGGGAGCATACCAAGCCGAAGTACCGAGCAGACCGGTCAGAGTAGCACCACCAACCATAGTGTCAGCAGCAACCTTCTCCAAAACCTCCTGCGAAGCCAGCTGGCTAACGGGTACACCACGGTACGAAGCCTTGCTTACCAAAGGAAGCATAGTGGTATCACCGTGACCACCGATTACCATACCGTCGATATCGTTGATATTAGCATCGAGTGCCTTTGCCAAGTAGCATTTGAAACGTGCGCTATCCAAAGCACCACCCATACCGATTACGCGGTTCTTGGGCAAACCAAGGCTCTTCAAGGTGAGGTAAGTCATAGTATCCATAGGATTCGATACCATAACGATAATAGCCTCAGGCGAGAACTCCAACACGTTCTTTACTACGCTCTTAACGATACCAGCGTTAACACCGATAAGCTCCTCACGAGTCATACCGGGCTTACGGGGCAGACCCGAAGTAACAACTACTACGTCGCTACCAGCAGTCTTGCTGTAATCGTTGGTCGAACCTACCAACTTGGTATCGAAATCCATCAGAGTCTCGGTCTGATACATATCGAGCATCTTACCCTCGGAAAGACCCTCTTTGATATCGATGAGAACTACCTCATCAGCCACCTCACGGATAGCCATCACATTTGCGCAAGTAGCACCTACGTTACCTGCACCTACAACTGTAACTTTTGCCATTTTCTAAAAATTGTTTTATTGTTATATAAACCTAATTCCTAAGCATTTACGAGTGCCTCGTAGCCCTCTGCCGAGAGAAGTGCATCCAACTCTGCGGGGTCGGTCATACGAATCTTCACCATCCAACCCTCGCCATAGGGGTCGGTATTCACAAGTGCGGGATCTGCTTCGAGTGCATCGTTAAACTCAAGCACCTCACCCCCTACGGGCAAGAAAGCGTCCGACACTGTCTTTACAGCCTCGATAGTGCCAAACACCTCGTGTGCTGCAAGAGTCTCGCCTACGCTGGTTACATCCACAAATACGATGTCGCCCAACTGGCTCTGTGCAAAATCGGTGATACCTACATAGGCCTCATCGCCCTCCACGCGGATCCACTCGTGATCCTCGGAGTACTTCAAATTGGTAGGAGTATTCATTGAAATTCTCTGTTATATGTGTTTATAAAAAACTTTTTCTCACAATCCTTGCAAAGTTAATACTATTTCACAAAGCCACAAACTATTACTGTGATTTTTTTAACATTTCTATTCATTGAGGCTAAGTAATACTACTTGGCTTTGGGAATACAAACGAGTAACCACCATAAAGAAGTAACATTACTCTCTCATTATCACTCAATTACCGAGTTCGCGCACAATCTGTTCTGCGCGCTCGGCCACCATCTCGGGAGTGATGCCGTTAATACATCTGCGGTCGCCAAAAATACAGCCACGCTCACCCCTCACAGCACAAGGTCGGCAAGGAAGGTCGAGTTGGAGTTGCCACTCAGGATTCTGACCATATCCTGCACCACCTGCAAAGGGGTGAGTTGAGCCCCAGATTGAAAGTACGGGAGTACCGGCAAGCGATGCCAAATGGAGCGAGGGATTATCGGGCGAGATTATCAGGTCGACAGCACCCATCAATTTCATCTCCTCATATGGCGAGAGGAGACCCACGGCAGGTACAACCTTCGGGCCATACTTCTCGGCCACACCCTCAGCAAAAAGACGCTCCATATCGCCACCACCAAATATCACCACTCGTTCAAATCGCTCGACGAGCAAAGCGACCAACTTATCGGAGGTAGAGGTGGGGAACATCTTGCCACGAGTATCGGCAAAGGGGGCATAACCAACCCACACGCCACTCTTCTCGCCCAAGACCGATGTCAACTGCTCTGGGATATAAAAATCGCGTTCCGCAGAGCCGATAGGATTATTTGGGAGAACCAAGTTTACGAAGCCGAGACGTTCGAGTGTCAGTCGATATCGCTCCGTACTAAAAGTATTGGGCAACAATACTTTGCGGAACTTGCGAGTCATCATCTTGCGCGATTGGCGCGCCCTATCGACAACCCTTGTCCTGCTACCGAAAAATGTGCGTAGAGCAAACGCGATGCGGAGCATAAAAGTACGCACCGAACCTTGCAAATCGGCCAGCGAACGATAGCCTCCGCAGCGCAAAGCCGAGGCCGCACACCACAAACCTCTCACGCCACGCGCAGGACAGGCAATAAACTCAGCCCCCTCACCCTCTACCAGCGATCGGTAGGCAAGAGCGGTGACAACAGCAACCTTTGTTTCGGGATAACTACTGCGCAAGGCTCTGAGTATCCATAGTGCATCAATCAGGTCGCTCATCTCGGCAAGCACAACCAGCGCAACACTCTCTGTGCGATCTCTCTTTACTCTCTTGGACTTCACTCTATTATAGAAATTAGTTACTGCGAAGATGCAGACAGACAAAATTAGTGCAAGCAACAAGAAAAAACAAATTTTTGTTCCACCTAAGCAAATTATAGGTATAGTAGTATTAAAGTATAGGTTTTATTGTTATATTTGCGCTATGTTCAGAATAGTGCACATATTATTTTGCGGTCTTTTGCTCTGCACCTCTGTCAGCCTCTCGGCACAGAGCAGGGAGCGAATTACACGCGAAGAGTATATAGAGGAGTATGCCCCACTCGCCATCGAGGCGCAGGAGGAGTACGGCATACCTGCAAGTATCACACTCGCGCAGGGTCTTTTGGAGTCGGACAATGGCAACAGCCGCCTGGCAACAGAGGCCAATAACCACTTCGGTATCAAGTGCAAAAGCAATTGGACAGGTGGCAAAGTATACCACGATGACGACGAGGAGGACGAGTGTTTCCGCGCCTATCGCACTGCCGAAGAGTCATACGAGGACCACTCGATATTCTTGGCTACGGGTCAGCGATATGCGTTTCTCTTCGACTTGGAGATTACAGACTACGAGGGTTGGGCGCACGGCCTTAAAAGTGCAGGCTACGCCACCAATCCAGCCTACGCCGAGCGTTTGATAAAGATTATCACCGACAACCAACTATACCGTTACGACGACCCCTTAACACGTCGCGGAGGTACAAAACCAGGAGTAAAGACTGCCGAAGAGGTTGTCAAGCCGGCCCCCGTGCTTTACCGCGCACCCAAGGAGTACTACGAGTGGAGCGATGGACTCGACATTGAGAACTACACAGTACCTATGAGCAGTATTGGCGGCTATGGCATTCTGCTCAACAACGGTACCCGCTACATAGTAGCACGCGAGGGCGACACCCTCAAAGGTTTATCGCACACATTGGGTATCGGTGCGGGTCGTCTGCGTCGCCTCAACAACATAGAGCGTGGTGGAGAGATAACTGAGGGCGACATCGTCTACATCGAGGAGAAGCCCCACAACTATCTGGGTGAGCAGACCTACTACATCGTTGCTGAGGGCGATACTCTGGCGAAGATTTCGCAACGATTCGGAGTATCGGTCAAGGGATTGAAGAGGATGAACAAGGCTGTGCTTGGCGGTGGCGAACCATACGCCGGCGAAGAACTCCGACTGATGTAGTATTTTATACATTTTGTTTTACAAGAGAATAGGCTTAGTTATATAAGTTAGTTTTACAAACAAGAAACCTTAACTAAAATATAAATTAAAGAAAATGAGCGAATTAAGAAAGCAGATTGCTGCGCTGCTAACAGACAAATCAGCAACCAAGCAGTTGGTTTTCGACACAACTTTTGAGGCCTTTGGCGAACTGAAAGAGGCTATCCACGAATTCTCCACAGAGATTGACGAGGAGATGGATGAGGTTATCGACCGCCGTATCAAAATCGAGTACCGCGACCGTGGTAAATTCGAGGCACAGGTGCAGGTGGCTGGTGATATGATTATCTTCACAATGCATACCAACGTCTTCCAATTCCCCGCCGACCACCCCATCTGGCAGACCGAGTATGTCAAGGAGGATCCGCACAGAAGTTACTGCGGTGTGATTAACATCTACAACTTCTTGGCCGACTCCTTCCGCTACAATCGCGCCGACGACGAGGGCTACCTTATCGGCAGAGTATTCGTAAACCGCGAGGGTTGCTACTTCGTGGAGGGCAAGGAGCAGGATTCGATGCCTGTTGAGCAGTTCGGCACAAAGAGTTTCGACCGCCCCGCAATGATGCGCATCCTGCAAACAGCAGTGCTTTATTCGCTCGGCTTCGACCTTTGGGTACCGCCCTACGAGGAGGTGCTCTATGCCAATGTTGAGCAGTTCAACACCAAGCAGGAGAACTCCAAGATGCAGACCGGCAAACGTATGGGTCACGAGTTTAGTTGGAAATAATTATCATCTTAACAATACTTCAGAATTATGAGAAGATTTTTTAACATTTTGCTGATTGCGGCAATGTTACTGTCAAGTAGTGTGGCTCTGGCAATCCCTGCCGACCCCACTCCCAAACAGATTAGGCAAAAGGATGGTACTAATATCACCGTTATTACCTATGGTGATGAGTTCTACCACTATACCACCACTACCGATGGCTATCTTATCAAGTCGGTAGATGGCATCTATCAGTATGCAACAGTGGATGCAGAGGGCAGAATCACGGCTCTGGGCGTAAATGCCAAGAACCCCTCATTGCGTACCTCGGTCGACAATACCGCACTGGCAAAGGCCTCGCGCGGTGTGCCTACACAGATATTCAACAAGGTACAGAAAGTGCGCAGAGCAGAGAAGGTCATCGACTCCCCCTTCACACTCGACAAGATGAAGAGTGAGGGTGGTCAGAGTCGTGCATCGGTAAAGCAGGAGAAGGTAATTGTCCTTCTGGCTCAGTACACCGACGTCAAGTTCACCACTCCCAATGCAAACCAGGCATTCCACGATATGCTCAATCAGGAGGGTTACAGCAAGAACGGCGCAACAGGCTCAGCACACGACTACTACTACGACAACTCATACGGTCAGTACGACTTGCAGATGGATATTGTAGGTCCCTACACACTGCCCCACGATATGGCATATTATGGTGCTGGCGATGCAGATGCAAGAGCCGACCAGTTGATTATTGATGTCTGCAAGGCTGCCGATTCAGAGGTAGATTTCACTGAGTATGCTACCGATGGCTACATCACCCGTCTGTTCGTTTATTTTGCGGGTCACAACCCTGCAGAATATGGCCCCGTGGACAACATTTGGCCTCACCGCAGTATCGTAGCGAGTACTCCCTCGTTTGACGGAGTTAAACTCTACGACTACGCCTGCTCCTCGGAGTTGAAGGGTGCAAGTGGTACGACAATGGCAAGTATTGGTACTTTCTGCCACGAGTACGCTCACTGCATCGGTTTGGCTGACTACTACAACACAGCAGGTCTGACAGGTACCGTAAACCTCGGCTCGTTGTCGCTGATGAATTCGGGTAACTACAATAATAATAGTGCAACCCCTCCTGAACTGAGTGCATACGACAAGTCGTTCCTTGGTTGGCTTAACCTCAAACCCCTCCCCACTTCGGGTAGCATGACGATGAAGCCTCTCAACGAGCAGGTAGGTTACTATATACCCACAAGTGTAGATGGCGAGTACTTCGTATTTGAGAATCGTGATATGACCTATAAATGGAACAGATACATCAGCAATAACAATGTTACAGGTGGTCTGTTGGTATATCATGTTGACGAGTCGAACAACTTTGTGGCAGAGGCTGGCACTACTGCACGACAGTTGTGGATGACAAATCAGCCCAACGTATATGCTCAGCACGAGTGCTTCAAGGTGGTACGCGCCGAGAAGGTAAGCGACTCATCGCCCTATCTCTGGCTCTATCCCGGCAAAAACAACCACACCACCCTCTCCTCTACTAACAACAACGAGTTTAGGGCTTGGTCGGGTGACCATACCGGATACACCCTGGAAGATATCTCTCTGGATGGCAAAAACATCACCTTCGATATCGTCACAATGGATGCATCGCTGACTGCAATGGTCTACGACACCGACAACAGACCTGTGGCTGATGCAACCGTAACACTTATTGAGGAGAGTATTGCAAAGAGTGCAGCCAACCAATTGCTCCCCCTCAGCCCAACCACACGCGCACTGACAGGATACTACTCCTACACTACCAATAATAATGGTAGAGCGGTGCTCGATGTACCTACTGGTGACTATAAGTTGATTATCGGCAAAGAGGGCGTGGGTTTCTATACAGACGATATAACAGTATACCCTGGTAGCTCAACTCGCAACTTTACTCTCGGTAATATCAATGTTGGCTCGGAGCAGTCCATATACAACTATGCGGACAACCCTGTACTTGTACTCACTAATGTAGACAAGAATTATCTGTATGGCGTTAAGTTCACCTTTGACGATATCGATGAAGGCACAAGCAATAAGAGAATCCTCTCCTCGATAATTGCTCCCAACAACCAGAGTGTTAAGGTGGCAATCAAACTGAACTCCGATAAGGCAATCATCAAGGAGTACACTGCCAACAGTAAAGGTATGGTTGATTTGAGCGGCCAGAATATTATTATAGGTAGTGGAGATGAAGTAATTGTTGGTGTAAACAATTTCAGCGGTAGACTCGATATTGACGGCAACCCAGATAGTGGACGCAATCTTATATCAAGCGACGGCGACAATTGGAACGTGCAGAAGTTCTCTGGCTATGGAAATTTAGCGTGGGATATCTCTGTTAGTTTTGCGGATTATAAGGACAGCGCAACCTCAATGACTCTCACCAACGCCACCTACAACCTTGGTGTAGGCGAGGTTGAGCAGTTGAAGTATAGTTTCAGTCCCTCCGGCACAGTAGGCGAGCCCTCTTGGAAGAGTAGCAATCCCGATGTGGCTGTTGTAGATGCGGGTGGCATTGTACGCGTTGTCGGAGCAGGCAAGGCGACTATCACTGCTACTCTCAACGGCAAGGCAGCAACAGGCAGTGTCAATATCAATGCATCTGCTGAGGTTGAGTTGGGTGAGCCTGAGATAACCAACATCAATGGCAAGTGGTCAGCTAAAATTTCGTGGACTCCCAAGCAGAGTCGCAGCAATTGGGTGCTCTACTACAAGTCTAACGTCGAGAAAAACTACACACGCAAGGACTTTGCAGGTGGCGTAACCAACTACACCATTGCCAACCTTATGGAAGGTGCTGAGTATGAGATACATCTTTCAAGCAAGCACACCTATCTGGCAGACGAGATTTGGGGTGCTGAGAGCAAAACATTTGTTGTCGATGTCGAACTCATTGAGCCTGAAGATATAGTGATCAGCGGTCACAAGGAGAGTATGAGTGTCGACGAGACCCTGCAACTCACAGCCAAGGTTATGCCTGAGGGCACCTACGACCGTGATGTTACCTGGAGCGTTGCTCCCAGCAACCTTGCAACCATTAGCAACAGTGGCGTGCTCACTGCACTGAGCGGTGGCGAGGTGACAGTAACTGCAACCTCTGGCATCAAAAAGGTTAGCGCATCGGTGAAGATTAACATCAAAAATGCTGTTGCCGATATCGCTGTTGAGCCTTACCAGAACGATGTAATCATCACTTGGAGTGGCAAGCACGAGAGTTGGGCTGTGGAGTTTAAGGAGAACAAGGCTGGTGGTCTGAACAAGAAGGCTACTGTTACCGAGCCTATGTTCCACATAGATTGCTTGAAGCCCGGTGCTGACTACTCGGCAACCATCACCCCGATTGTTGATGGCAAGCCCGTATCTGACAGAGCGCAGACCGTCAATATTAAGACTCTGGCCAATGTTCACTCCTACGCCTCGATAACTGCCAAGGGTAATTACTCGGCCGGCGATATTATCCCATTGCGCGTAGCAGACATCCAGGGTACGCTCGAAAGTGTAACTTGGTATGTTGACGGTCAGAAGGTAACACCTCCCACCATCAAGCTTTCAGCGGGTCGACACAAGATTGAGGCTGTGGTTAAGACTATGCTCAATAGCGAGAAGTTGATTAAGTTTGTAACTATTAAATAATGGCAACTACGGATATGAAAAATATAGTAAAACTTACATTAGCAGCATTGACCTTTTCGCTCCTCCTGACAAGCTGTGTCGATGATAAAACAGAGGAGAAGGCACTCAAAGCGATGCAGAGTTTTGAGGCAGAAACAGACTATGGCATCTACGCAAACGGTGAATATACCTTTAGATTTACCGATGCAGATTACCAATTAGCCTTCAATGAGGGTAACAATAGCGTGCGTTTGCAGAAAGACGATATGAGCACCTACGCAATATTCTCGCTCGACAGCACCCCCTCCAATGGTGCTACGGTTGAGGTCTCGGTGCAGGGCAAAGGTGTCACAACAGTCAAGAATCTCCAAATGCAGGTGATTAAGACTACAAGCGATTGCGCTTGGTTGTGGGATAAAAAGAGTCTGACAGGTTACATCCTCTACTGGGAGTTCTAAATCTGACAAGAGAGAGCAACAGTACAAGTTGCTC
>JAFNVE010000152.1 GCA_017379955.1 Tidjanibacter sp.
GCAAAGGCATATACCGCATCCTCAGCACCCTTCATATCGCCCGCCTTATACTTGCGCTCGATAACTCGATAGGCACTCTCAGCACCTGCCGCATCTGACACATCGGCACTCAATTTCTCGAAAATCGGGTTGGCAACCTCACCTCTGCCTGCACCGTCGAGAGCCACAGCCTTGGCAAACTCAGCCTGACGAATCACAGCAGGCGATGCAGACGCACGCGAAGCAACATCGTCAGCCACCGATACAATATACTCATTATCTCCCGTAGCCCTGACGCCACGAATCATACCCTCCAAAGCCTCCTGACGCTCGGAGTTATCGTTCGACAACTTGCTAACCTTATCGTAAGCCTCAACCGAGGTGCGATACTCACCCGAACGATAGGCAAGCGGTGCCAAACGACGTGCACCCATCAGCGAATAGTCGTTGGAGTTCATACGGAGAAGCTGCGAGAACTTAGCCACAGCCGAACTATTATCACCCAACGAGGCAGAGCAGTCACCACCATAATATAGCGCAGCAGCCACATAAGCACCTGCGGGATAGTTCTTTATATACTCAGTAAGAGCAGTTGCCGCACGACTCTTGTCGCCATCGATATAGATATTTCTTGCAGCGGTAAATGCCAACGAATCGCGCTGTACCTCACCCAAATCAGTTGCAATACCCACCTGCTCTGCATAGTCGAAGTAGGAGTTCACATCGTTCTTATCGACATAAATCGAGCGAATACCGGCCATCGCCGCATCACTCTGAGCACCACGATAGGAGTTCTCGACTACCTGTTTATAATATGTGAGTGCCTTATCATCGTTGCCCGTATTCTGATATGCCAAACCGAGGTCGGAGAGAGCCGACAGATAGTTGGGCGAAGTGGGGAATCGTTTGATAAACTCTTCGAGCGTAGCCGTAGCAGCCGAGTAATCCTGACGAAGGATATAGGTACTGCCGAGTTCATACATTGCATCATCCACCCAATCGCCGGCACCCGCAGCAATAATCTCGCGCAGGGTCTCAATCTTACGGTCGGCTCTATCCACCATACCGAGCATCATAGCACGCTGATAGGTGGCGTAATAGCGTTCGTCAGTGCGCAGAGCAATTGCCTTGTCGTAATACTCAATAGCTCGCCAGAAGCTACGAGCGGCCGCCTCAATATCGCCCCTGCGGTTAAAGGCGTCGGCACGGAAACTATCTTTTGTGGTATACAGAGCCAGGAAGTCGTCAAACCACTTGCGAGCACTGTTCATATTGCCTGCATTGAAGTAGGAGTAGCCGATATTATATCGTGCCATACGATTCTCACGCTCGGTCGAGGGAGAGAGTTTGATATATTGCTCCCACTTCTTTGTAGCACCGCCAAAGTCACCTTCACGATAGAACACCTCACCCATCCAATAGGAGATAAGTGCCGTATAGCGAGCATTATAGCGCAAATCGTCTGCCTCCTCAAAGAGCTTCATAGCCGCCGTCATATCACCACGATTATATGCCTCGACAGCGCGGAAGTAGACAATCTTCTGCAAGGCAGCAAGGATATTTCTATCTGGGTTGGGCATACGCTTGATTGCATCGTATGCAGCATCGTAGTTGCGCGAGTTGAAATAAGAGGCAACCAGATACTCCTCAACCTCGGCCACACGTTCTGACGTGGGATACTGCTCTATATAGCGGGTAAGAACATTGACAGCCTCATTGAAGTAGCCACCACCCAATTCGAACTGCAACTTGCCATAGTTAAAGAGGGCGTCCTCGGTAATCTTCTCGTCAAAGTTCGAGGCAGCAGCCATAGCGAACGATTGCATAGCCTTAGTCTTATCACCCGCACGCAGATAGCAATCGCCAAGGTGGTATGAGGCATTTTGGGTAAGTCTATCGTCGGGACCACACACACGGCTGAGATATCTCTCCGCCAACTCATACTCCGCCAGCATATACTCCGAGAAGCCACGCAGATAGAGTTCCTCACGCCCCATCTCGCCACCACTCGACTCATACTCAGTCATATAGCGCGAAGTGGTAATCCACTCCCCTACTCTGAATCGAGCCTCGGCAGCCATACGCACCATCTCAGCCCTGCGATTGCCACTGACCTCAGTCAGAAGCCTGTCTACATTTTCGCTGACATAGTGATAGTTACCCTTTGAATACTCGATATAGAGCAGATAAATGGGGACAATAGCACTATAATTGGGATGTTCAGTGAGGCGCAGAAAACGCTCTTCGGCAGTTGCCATATCTCCCTCATCATAAGCCATATAGCCCCACACATAGTCGGCATGAGGCAGGTACTCACCATCGGTAATGCGTCCCAGATGGGTGCGGGCAGCATCGTACTCCTTATCCATAAAGATGCAGTATCCGAGTTTGAAGTCATACTCTTCCTGCTCCTCAACGGTCAGTCGGGTCGAACGCAGAGCAAAATAGTAGTTGAGTGCCTCGCCATAGTAGCGATTCTCAAAATACTCCCCCGCAAGAGCCATCATCACCCTGTCGGCATAGACAGAGGCAGGGTAACTATTTAGGTATGAGGTAAGTGCCTCGGTTGCATCACCAACATAAGACTCGCACAACACGATATAAAATTCCGCCTCGGAAAGCGACTGCTGATCTGTTGCTCGCTCTGCAGCGCGCGAGAATTCAAAGATTGCCTCCTCATACTTACCGGCACGCATCAGCGACTCACCACGCGAGAAAGAGTCCTTAAAATCATCATTGCCACCCCACGCTACCACACTGAACGACAGAAGCATAAGGGTAAAAAATATCTTGCGTATCATAGATTCCGTTACTTGCTAATTATCCAATCAAACAAATATAGTGATTTCCCTATAATAAAACAACCTATAAGGAACGATTATTGCTCTGACACATAACAAAACAGAGTGTTTCACAATAAAAATAAGAGATTTATGATTAAGAGTATCGCATTGGAGCGGGCAGCAGGTAATGAGTTTGTACCCGCCGAGGGAAATGTGGGGTGCGAAGGACTCACCCCGAGCGAGATGATACTATACGCAGCAGGCAAAGCAGTAGGTAACGACATCATCGCCCTGCTCGGCTCGGTGGCAGGACGTGTGATGAGCCTGCGCATAACGGTAGAGGGGAGCGTGGTGACCAGAGGCAAGGAGAGGAGCGGCACATATAGGGAGTTTCTCTTTCGCTACGACGTGGTATGCAGCGACCCCGACGACCACTCACGCATCAGCCGTGCCATCGAACTCGCCCACGGCAAGTATTGTGCGCTGGTGCGTATGTTAAAAATGATCGGCCCCGTAGCATACGATATTTATATACATAGTGGTAAGGGCAGTAAAGTTGGGAAGGAGAAGGAAACTGTAACCGCTAATTAACCGGTTGGCCCCTGCCTTCTGACGAAGGCAATTCCAGGCCTGACCCACCCCCAAGCCCCCGCCTTGAAGTCGGTGAGAGATTTGGCGTAGTCAAGGTAAAATAGCCTAACGACTCTACTCAGCCTCGCGACACCTGCCTGCTTACGCAGGCATTTCCAAGTCTGACCCACCCCCAAGCCCCCGCCTCGGCGGGGGATGTGTCCTCGGCTTTGCCGAGGCAATATAGCGGGTACGACCGATTGTGGGCTTCGGAAGTAGCGGACACGACCGTTTATTGATGGGAAATTTGGGAATTATAGGAGTAATAGGAAATTAGAGAGGTTAAAGAGTGTAGGGAGTTTAGAGAATTTAAGGAGCATAGGGACAATCCTTAAACTTACTAAACTCCCATAGTTCCCATTATTCCCATTATTCCTATTACTCCTATTACTCCTACCCGCCCTACAAAAAACCTGAGAGTAGTTCGATACTACTCTCAGGTTTTAACTATTTTGAATCTTGAATCTTGAATCTTGAATTAAAAAAGTCGTAGAATTGAGCTATTTTTAGGCGGAGGGATTTGGGGAGCCGCGAAGCATACTTAATCGTATGTGAGCGGTTCCCCAAATCCCTCCAACACCAAAATAGCCAATTATACGCCTTTTTTAAAAATCGTACATGGTGCGCTTATCGGTAATAACCCCATTGTTCAGCGTTACACTGCCCACCTTAGCGCGCAGCATAGCCTTCATAGTGGTAGCATCCATATTGTAGCACCTCACCTCACGGCCCTCCAAGTCGATATAGTAGGGACTCGACGAGAGGAACGAAGCAGTAACACATATCAGTTCGTCGCCCATCATCTCGGCATCCTCGACCAATCTCTGCACCCTGCGTTGCACCTTGGGTCGGTCAAGGTCATCAAGGTCGAGCACTACAAGCATACGAGTAGTACCGGAGAAATAGAGCAACTCCTCTGTAACGTCGCCCGAAGCATCGAACACCGCAAAGTCGCGCACCGACATATCGATATTATTGCTGTCCACGCCCGAGATTTTGGTATCCACATATTCCCAGCGAGTAGTGTCGTACCAGGTGGTGTCGGTAAGCTCGAATTCGTGCTCCTTACCTGTCTGCAAATCTTTGTATATCAATGTAGTAACAATCTCATCCACATCGGGTTCACTATTCATCTCCTCCACGATATTCACCCCCTCTTTGAAGGGCAGAAAGTCAATCAGAGGCAAGTGACGATAGCACGAAATACCGAGCGAGCCCGCCATTGTCGCAAAGAGTACGGTGAGGACTCCCTCTCTAGCGGTAAAGGGGAAGAATTTTCTATCAAGCTCACTCCA
>JAFNVE010000153.1 GCA_017379955.1 Tidjanibacter sp.
AAATCGAAAGCGTCAAATACAAAGTCGTGCATCTCCTGCACCGAGGCGGGAGCCAGCACAATCAACTTAAAGTCACCGTGTGCACCACCCTTACAAGCTTGGAAATAGTCTGCCTGCGAAGGCTGGATAGTACCCAGACCGGGACCACCACGGCTAACATTTACAATCACGCAGGGGAGTTCAGCGCCCGCAATATAACTCATACCCTCGCTCATAAGGCTCACGCCAGGGCTCGATGAGGAGGTGATAACCTTCTTGCCGCAACCAGCACCGCCATAAATCATATTAATGGCAGCAACCTCACTCTCCGCCTGCACAACTACCATACCTGTCGAGAGCCAAGGCTGACGCTCCATAAGTGTCTCCATAACCTCGCTCTGAGGGGTGATGGGGTAGCCGAAGTAGGCATCTGCACCGCAACGGATAGCCGCTTCGGCTATAACCTCGTTGCCTTTCATAAGTCTTACCTCTTCCATAGTGCTTACTCGAATTTTTGACGATAAACGGTGATACATGTGTCAGGGCAGATGATGGCACAACTTGCACATCCAGTGCAGTCGTCGGCATTGACCATAGTGGCGAAGTGGTAGCCCTTACCATTTACCTCGTCCGCCAAGCCGAGAACGCCACAAGGACACGAGGCAACACATACCTCACAACCTTTGCAACGCTCGGTGTCAATGACTAATGTTCCTTTAATCTTTGCCATATTTAGTAGTTTTGGTTATGATTTTTTCTAATTATGGTTTTAATGCTTTCAAATATATGAAAAAAATCCTGAATTTCCTAAAAACTTCCACTGTTTTTAAAAGAGTTGTCTAATTGAAATAAAAAACTTATTTTTGTGTAATATGTGAAAACTATTTCCTGACCTAAATGAAAAGTATCATGAAGCGCTTAAATCTTCTTATGGCGATATGCTCGCTCTTTATCTCTACTTGTGCAACACTCTCGGCACAACAGATGCCCCAGAATATGAAGAGTTATTGGGGTGAGGTGGTGTTTAATAACGATGACCTTACAATCCGACAGATTGACGAGCATACCTGGGTTGGCTCTGGTAAAATGATGTCGAGCGAGGCAATCTATATCATCGAGGGAGAGCAGAAAGCTATCCTGCTCGATGCTGGTACCCGCATTGCTGACCTTGACAAGATTGTTGCACAGATTACCGACAAACCTGTAACACTCCTTGCGACACATCTCCATCCAGACCACACCGGCTCGGCTATCAACTATTTCCCCGAGATTTGGATTGGTAGTGGTGATGAGAAGAGTGAGCCTCAATATCTTGGCAACTATAAAGGCAAGGTGAACTATCTTACAGAGGGTCAGATTTGGGATCTCGGAGGCCGTAAGTTAGAGGTTGTCTACACCCCAGGCCATACCAGTGGCTCGATAACACTGATTGACAAGGAGGCTGGCTATGGTTTTAGTGGTGACGCATTTGGCTCGGGTAATCTATTGCTATTTACTGACTTCTCGACCCTGATTGCTACTTGCGAGAAGATGAGTGCCAAGATGGAGAAAGATGGTATCGAGTATCTCTTCCCTGGCCACTTCTTTGGTGTAAATGTGGAGACCGTACAGCGACTAAAAGACCAGATTGAGGTAAGTCGTGGTGTTCTCTCGGGTGAACTTAAAGGTGGAGCTTCGCGCCCTGGTGGTGTCGGAGGCAAGTACACCATCACCAAGTATGGATTCAACATCGTCTATGATGATGCCCAACTCAAATAATCATTATCCAAATTATATACTTTTCTATGACAAAAATCAGTGATAAAGTGGAGAGCCTTTTGAATAAAAAGGTATCTCGTCGCTCTGCCCTGAAAGCGATGGCTCTCGGTGGTGTTGCTATGGCTGGTGGGTCGTTGCTCTCCTCGTGTGGAGGTGAGAAGAAGACTGAGGCAACCACTGTTACTCCCGAGGGTTTGAAAGAGGGTAAGGTGACAATGCGCACCAACCCAAAAAATGGTGATGATATCTCACTGCTCGGCTTTGGCTGTATGCGTTTCCCGACCTTGAGCAACGGTCGAATCAATGAGGAACTCACGCAGCAGATGATTGACTACGCCTACGAGCACGGTATCAACTACTACGACACTGCCTGGATGTATCACGGTGGCGATTCGCAGCGTGTGATTGGCAACTGTCTGCGTAAATATCCCCGCGAGAGTTACTTCCTTGCAAACAAGATGCCTCCCACAGCGCAAAATCTGGCAGACGCTAAGCGTATCTTCCAAGAGCAACTCGACCTGTGCGGAGTGGAGTATTTCGACTACTATCTGCTCCACAACCTGCAACGTCAGAGCCAGTGGGATGACTTCTATATGGCTCAGGGTGTTTACGACTATCTGTTAGAGGAGAAAAAGGCTGGTCGTATTCGTCGCCTCGGCTTCTCGTTCCACGGTAGTCCCGAGCTGATGGAGTATCTGTTGAATCAGCCTGTCGATTGGGAGTTTATCCAGATTCAGATGAATTACCTCGATTGGGAGGACCCAAATATGCAGGCTCGTGAGTTGTACGAGATGATTGCTGCCAAGGATATTCCTATCGTAGTTATGGAGCCTATTCGTGGTGGTGCACTTGCCTCGATGGGTGAGCGATTGGTAGAGATGATGACCGAAGAGCGTCCTGAACTTAGCCCTGCCGGTATGGCACTCAGTTTCTGCGCTACCTATCCTGCAATTATGTGTGTGCTGAGTGGTATGACCGCTATGGAGCACGTTGTGGAGAACGTAAATACCTTTATCGACTTTGAGCCTCTGAGCCAGAAGGCAAACGATACTCTCTTGGAGGTGGCTCGTCTGCATAAGGCAAATCCCTCGATTGGATGTACCCAGTGCGAGTACTGTATGCCTTGCCCCTATGGTATTGATATCCCGCATATCTTCCAGATATATGACCGCACAAGTCAGGAGCTCAACCTGCCCGACCCCAATGGTCCGCACGACAGGGAGTTTATGCGCAAACGCAGACTCTTCCTCAACCGCTATAAGAATACCATTGCCGAGCGTGCTACGGCAGAGTTCTGTATCAACTGCGGACAGTGCGAGCCCGCTTGTCCTCAGCGTATCCGCATTCCTCGTCAACTCGACAATATCGAAAGACTTGTCAACGAACTTAAACACATCTAACCCGTAGAGAAAGTATGTCAGCAAAGAAGAAAGTTCAGAAATCGTGGCTCCGCAGAGGCCGTATCGTATTGGCTATCTGCTCGTTTGTGATGCTCACAATGCTCTTTGTAGCCCTCTCGGGTACGAAGATGTTTGCCTTTATGGCTAAGGCGCAGTTTATTCCTGCACTCCTTGCAGGTAACTTCCTTGTGGTTGCCCTTGTGGCAATTGTTACCCTTATTTTTGGTCGTATCTATTGCTCGGTGGTATGTCCGTTGGGTCTGTTCCAGGACCTCTTCAATTGGCTCACCAAGCGACTTGGTGGTAAGAAACAGGCACGACGCTTTGAGTACTCCGAGCCTAAGAGTATTCTTCGCTACTCGGTGTTGGGCGTATTTGCTCTGCTGCTTGTGTTTGGTGTGGCAGGTATTGCAGCCCTGATTGAGCCATATAGTGCTTTTGGCCGTATGATGACCGACCTGATGCAACCTGCTGCTACGGGTGTGAACAACCTGCTCGCCTCGATGTTTGGCGATAGTTTTGGTCGTGAGCCTTTTGTGGCTATCAATGCTGTGGCACTCTCGGTGTCGATTGTTACCTTCGTTGTTGTGGCTCTGTTGGCGTGCCGTAGTGGTCGTACTTGGTGTAACACCATCTGCCCCGTGGGTACTCTGCTTGGCTGCGCTGCAAAGGTTGCTCCCTTTAAGGTGCGTATCGATGAGAGCAAGTGTGTTAGTTGCGGATTGTGTGGCAAGATGTGCAAGAGTTCCTGCATCGACACCAAGAATAAGAAGATTGACTACTCGCGCTGTGTTGATTGTTTCGACTGTATAGAGAACTGCTCGGTAGGTGCTATCAAGTTCACCACTGCATCGGCTATTGTAAAAGCAGAGGCTAAGACAGATGATAAACCCGCAGAGGGTGGGGTGGAGGATGGCTCACGCCGTCGCTTTATAACTACCGCACTTGCTACAAGTGTTGCTATCCCCGCTGCATGGGCTGCAAAGAAGACAGACGAGGTGGCTGCTGCTGTCAGCGAAAAGAAACCCTCAGAGCGTAAGGTGGCTGTGTCGCCTTTCGGCTCGCTCAGTCACAAGCATCTCAACGACCACTGCACCTCGTGTCATCTGTGCGTGAGCAAGTGTCCGAATAATGTGTTGCGCCCAGCGTTGGGTGAGTATGGCATTGCAGGTATTATGCAGCCTGTTATGGACTACTCGCGTGGCTATTGCGACTATGAGTGTACTACCTGTATGGATGTATGCCCTGCAGGTGCACTGAAACCTCTCTCGCTTGATGAGAAACAAGCTACCCAGATTGGTATTGCGGTGTTTAATAAGGAGTTGTGTGTAGTTAGTGAGAGTAGCCACGCTTGCGGTAACTGCGCATCACACTGCCCTGCGGGTGCTATCCGTATGGTGCCCGACTACACTGCTCCGCTTGCTAATCCTCGCGGAAACCAGCGTTATAAACTCTTCCCACAGATTGAGGAGGCACTCTGTATCGGTTGCGGTGCTTGTGAGTATCACTGCCCCGCCAAGCCGTTCAGCGCAATCCACGTCGAGGGCTTGGAAGTTCACAAAGCCTAATTACAGGGAAATTGTCTAACAATAATTAAGGGTTGTCCTTTCGGGACAACCCTTTGTTTTGTCGGGATACCGAGATTCGAACTCGGGACCTCCAACTCCCGAAGCTGGCGCGCTAACCGGACTGCGCTACATCCCGATTGCTTTTGTTAAGCACCGCAAAGATAATAAATTATCCGTAGAGCAAAAATTTTCGCTCCAAAATTTATCCAACCCTGCCAATACCTATTATATATATTAGACCAAATTCACACCTCTCCCAAAAATGTGTAAAAAAATACTCCTTTTGTGTTACATTTGTAGGTAGTTAGTCGTCTATATTGTGAAACCCGACCGAAAAATGGAGAAGACAAGATGAATCAAAGAGAGTTTTCAGAGAAGTTGCTGCCAATGAAGCAACTCATTTTTCGGTATGCCTTAGGGCTTGTGGGTGCGCGAGAGGAGGCGGAAGATATTACCCAAGATATCTACGCCAGGCTTTGGGAGAGGCGCAGCGAACTTGACTCGGTTGCCAACCTGCAAGGCTACGTTCTCGGATCGGTGAGAAATCTTGCCCTCGACCGCATAAAGCGACGACGACGGTTTGACGAGAGGGTAGAGGAGATGCGACACGAGGAGCGTGTGAGTCGTCAGCCCGAGGGATTCGACCTCAAAGAGCGATTGGCTCGGATAGTGGCGACCCTCCCCGAAAGGCAACAACAAATCTTCCACCTGCGCGATGTGGAGGGTAAAGAGATGGCCGATATAGCTGCTACGGTGGGTGTAGATGAGCCAACGGCGAGAGTCCTACTCAGCCGAGCGCGAAAGACAATTAGAGAAGAGATGCAAAAGATAATGAGCTATGGAGTTTAACTTGGATTTTCAGGATATGAACGTGGAGCAGGTGGTGACAGATCACTTCGACGACAATCGCACGACCGATAGTGACGATATGGTGGTGTGGTGCCGTGAGTTGCTCGACAAGTATTATGAGGGTGCGACAACCCCTGCTGAGGAGTCATTGCTCCGTCGCTTTCTCACCTCGGCCAAGAATCTGCCTGTCGACTTGGAGGCTGAGGCTGCTCTCTTTGGAGGTGTCGTATCGCTCCGCGAGGAGAGTACCGATATTGAGGTGTTGCCTTTCAAGCGTCAGAGTCGTCTATCGCAGATTCTGCGCACCCGCTGGGTGTCGGCAATCTCGGTAGCTGCGGTTGCTTGTATGGCTATTCTTGCAGGGCTAAATGCAAATATGACCTATGGCTACATTAATGGTGTGCCTATTAAAGACGGGGCGTTTGCTATGGAACAAATGCAGGTGGCGATGACCTATGTGTCTGATGCTTTTGGTCAGATGCAAGGCCCCGCAGAGAGTGCCCGTGAGTCGATGGAACAACTCGACAAGGTGATGAATATGTTTCGCTAATAATTGAAAATGAGATAACTATGAACAGATTGTTTAACCTTAACAAAGATGAATTTATGAAGATTTTTAAACATTTTTCCTTAGTGGCTTCGTTTGGAGCGAGCAAGGCAGATGCGAGGGTTGGTGCGAAAGTAGCCGACGCTATCAAACATTTAACTCTTGTGGCGTTGATGATGGTTTTCTGTGCCGGTAGCCTTTCGGCTCAGGAGTACAAGGTAAGCACCGATGAGAATAGTTTTAGCCTCTCCGATTCGGAGGGTGAGAGTGTGATGAGTATCCGCACAACCGAGCAGAGCGATGGTTTTAAACTCAGCGTAGCAGGTGTGGAACTCAATCTCCGTCCCTCGGCAGTGTCAAATAACAGTGCAGTTTATAAAAAGGCTAAGAATATCAACCACATTGCGTTGCTTGAGTATGGTATTCCTATGCTATCGCTGCACAATGCCGCTCTTTTTAATGACGCATCGTTTGAGCGCATTACCGATCTTAACTATACGCAGTCAAATCAGCTGAATTTGAACATTGCAGACGCATATCTTCCCTTTGCTCGTGATAATAGTGTGGGTTTGACAGGTCGTATTGTGATGTCGTGGGCAAACTATGTCTTCAATGATTTTACTCTCGGTCGTGACGGTAGTTCGGTAACTATACTACCTGTACCTGAAAATACTAAGAAGTCGAAACTTACTACTTGGGCTGTTCGTGTTCCCGTAGAGTTGCAGTTTACTATCGGCAATAATTTCTTTGTTAATGCCGGTGTCTATGGTGGCTTGATTCTGGGTAGCCATACTAAATATAAATTCGGCAAGGATGATAAGGTTAAGCAGGATTTCTCGGTTAATCCATTCGAGGCGGGTCTGACCGTGCGTGCGGGCTATGGCCGTTGGTATGCCTACTGCAACTACTCGCTTACCGATCTCTTTAAGACAACTACTCAGCCAGGAGTGAGAACCCTTACCTTTGGTGTAGCAACAGGTCTTTTTGACTAACCCTAAAACATCTATACTACTATGAAACGATTTTATGTAATTTTGACAGTGGTGATGATGGCGGTTTTAGGTAATATCCAGCAGGTTCAAGCGCAGTCACCCGAGTTTAAGAAGTTTATGGAGAGTTATACGGGCGCTGATGGTATAACGATTATGGATATCACCTCCTCTATGCTTCGTCTGGCAGGATTTGGTGGCAACGATAAGGAGGCTAAGGAACTACTCAGCCAACTCAACCGCATTGTTGTTATTACCAATGAAAATGGTTTTGCTGGCCTCTCGGTGGAG
>JAFNVE010000154.1 GCA_017379955.1 Tidjanibacter sp.
ACTATTGTTTAATTTGGTCGGTAGTTGCACAGTTCGCGGGAGAACTCTTTATCGCGGCCACCACAGAGCGAGTCGAGTAGAGCGTGAAATCGCTCGGAGTGGTCTTTGTGGCGGGTGTGGCAGAGTTCGTGAAGTATCACATAATCAATAAGATGCAGTGGGAGTTTCATCAGGTAGAGCGATAGATTAATATCGTTCCTCGCCGAGCAACTGCCCCACCTTGTACGCGAAGCACGAATAGAGAGTCTGCCATATTTCAGCCCTGTGAGCGCAGACAATTCTGCGACCCTTTGCGGAAGATATCTCTTGGCCTCCGCCCTCAATCTTTCGCGCTCCTCAGCGCGCTCCGCCTCGCTACGCTGATCGGGCGTGCCTCTCTCGGTAACCTTTTGGCGTGCTCTCTCAATCCACTCCGCACGGCTCTCCATAAAGGCAACCGCCTGACGCATCAGAGCATTAGGCGGCATAGTCAGCCTCACCGTGCCATCCGCCCTGACACTCAGCGATATGCGCATTGCACGACCCGAGCGCACCACCTCAACCTCGCCCCACCTCTGGTGCGGCATACGGCTGACGGTGCGAGTAGGCTTCTGTCTGCCGAAGAGTCCGAACATTTTTGCCCGAACTAACCGATTCGTTGACGAACAACCTCGAAGAGCATAACGGCCGCTGCTGCCGATACATTGAGCGACTCAATTGCGCCAATCATCGGGATAGCAAGTTGTTCGTCGCAGAGTTTCATAATCTCCTTCGACACACCCTTCTCCTCATTGCCCATCACAATAACGGTAGGCTTGGTGAGGTCGGCATCGTAGAGCAGTTTGCGGCTCTTCTCGGTGGCTGCCACAATCTGCATACCCTCTGCTGCAAGTGCCTTCAAGGTATTGCGCAACGAGCCTGCACGATGTACGGGGATGCGGGTCAGTGCACCGGCCGACGAGCGAATAGCCTCCGAATTTACGGGTGCGCTATTCTTTAAGGGAACGATAAGTCCGTGAGCACCTGCACACTCCGCACTGCGGGCAATAGCACCAAAGTTGCGCACATCGGTCACACCGTCGAAGAGGACAATCAGAGGGGTCTCATCCTCGGGCACACGCTCCAGGATATCCTCCAACGCCACATAGTCGATAGCCGCCATCTGAGCCACAACGCCCTGATGGTTACCACGGGTGAGGCGGTTGAGTTTCTCAACAGGCACCTCCTGATAGCGCACATGAGCACGATAGCAGAGATCCTTAAAGTCGTTCATCAGCTGTCCCTCAGCACCCTTTTTCACATAGAGTTTCTCAATCTGCTTGCCACTCTCGATAACCTCGATAACGGGGCGCAGACCAAATATCAAGTTGCCTTTCGAGCCACTCTTGTTTTCGTTTTCCATACTTCTAATATAGATTGTCTGTTAAAATTTCAAGTTCGTAATTGAGTTTCTCCCACTCGTGTTCTGCATCGGCAAGTTGCTGTTTGCAATCGTTATATGCCTTAAAGTGAGTGGGATCCGACAGGTCAATGCCGTGCGCTGCGGGGTCGGCCATACGCTTCTCCCAATCAGCAACCTCGCCCTCCAACTCTTCAATGCGCTTCTCGGCAGCCTCGATAGCCGAACGAGTGCGACGAATCTGTCGCTCCTGCTCCTTCTTTTGCAGGTAGTCCTGCTTGCCACGCGAAGGCTCGGCAGAGGTCACCACACGCTCCTCGGGGGCACGACGTTCCACCTCTGCAAGTGATGCCAAGCGACGCTTTTCGATAAAGTAGTAGATACCACCCAGGTACTCCTTTACACCGCCATCGCGGAACTCGTAGACCTTATCTACCAGGCCGTCAAGGAATTCGCGGTCGTGCGATACAACCACTAACGTACCATCGTAATCAAGAAGTGCCTGTTTCAGAATATCTTTTGAGCGCATATCCATATGGTTGGTAGGCTCATCGAGCACCAGCAGGTTGTGGGGCGAGAGCATCATACGCGCCATAGCCAAGCGCGAACGCTCACCACCACTGAGCACCTTCACCTTCTTGTCGACATCCTCACCTCGGAAGAGAAAAGCACCCAAAATATCACGCAGACGAGTGCGGATATCACCAACAGCAACTCGGTCCAAGGTATCATAAACGGTGAAGTTACCGTCCATCAAATCATCCTGATTCTGAGCGTAGTAGCCCGTATCGACATTTACGCCCACCTTGATATCGCCCTCGGTGGCTGCCAACTCACCAATCAGCATACGCGCAAAGGTGGTCTTACCCTCACCATTGCGGCCCACAAGGGCAATCCTGTCGCCACGCTCAATAATAAAGTCGGCACCCGAAAAGACGTGGTGGTCGCCAAAACTCTTGCCCGCACCTCGCACCTCAGCAACAATCTGTCCGCAGTGTGGCGAAGGTGGAAATTTGATATTGAGCGCGCTCAAATCCTCCTCGTCAACCTCGATGCGGTCGAGTTTTTCGAGTTGCTTAATGCGCGACTGCACCTGATTACTCTTGGTCGGTTTGTATCGGAACTTCTCTATAAACTCCTCGCTCTTCTCAATCAGTCGTTGCTGGTTTGCGTAGGCCGCCATTTGCTGTTCGCGACGCTCTTTGCGCAGGGTAACATATTGGCTATAAGGCACTTTATAGTCATACAATTTACCGAGCAACAACTCCACGGTGCGATTGGTCACATTATCCAGAAAAGCCCTGTCGTGGGAGATAATCACCACCGAGCCGTCATACTCTTTCAGATAGCCCTCCAACCACTGGATACTCTCGATATCGAGGTGGTTGGTCGGCTCATCGAGCAGGATAACCGAGGGACGGCGCAACAACAACTTGGCAAGCTCGATACGCATACGCCAGCCACCACTAAACTCACTTGTCGCCCTGCCGAAGTCCTCACGGCGGAAGCCAAGACCGAGCAGTGTGCGCTCAACATCGGCATCGCGGTGGTTACCACCGAGGATATTGTGACGGTCGGTAGCATCGTTCAAACGGTGCAGAAGTGCCTCATACTCAGCCGAGTGATAGTCATCGCGCTCAGCAATCTCAGCAGTCAGGCGCGCAATCTCAGCCTCCAACTCCAACACCTCCTCAAAGGCCTTAGCAGTCTCCTCGGCAAGGGTTGTGGTATCGGCCACCGCCATCTGCTGTGGCAGGTAGCCGAGAGTTGTATCGGCAGAGCGAGTCACCACACCCGAAGTGGGGGCTTGCTGTCCCATTATAACTTTCAGCAGAGTGGTCTTGCCCGCGCCATTTTTACCCACCAGACCAATGCGGTCCTTGGGGTTTATGAGCAATGACACCTCCTTGAAAAGGTCCCACCCGCCGAAACTAATTGTCAGATTATCAACAGATACCATAAATTACTCGCCCAAAAGTGCCAAAATCTCAGCCTTGGGGTCGGCAGCACCAAATACAGCACTACCAGCCACCAACACATCGCAACCTGCCTCGAAGAGCATCTCTGCATTGTCGCGGCACACACCACCATCAAGTTCAATCAGGTAGTCAGCACCAATCTCCTCGCGCAATGCTTTGAGCTGGCGCACCTTATCGGTCGACCCCTCGATAAACTTCTGACCTCCGAAGCCGGGCTCAACCCCCATAACAAGCACCAAATCTACCATAGGCAGCCACTCGCGGATAGCCTCAACGGGAGTGCCGGGTTTAATCGAGATACCGGCCTTTGCCCCTGCCTCGTGGATGGTGCGGATGCACTCCTCAACCTTCTCAGTAGCCTCAACGTGGAAAACCACCAAATCGGCACCCGCTTTTACGAAGCGTTCCAGATAATCTTCGGGCTGAACAATCATCAGATGCACATCCATAAACTTCTCGGTAGCCGCCACAATCGATTTCAGTACGGGGAAACCAAATGAGATATTAGGCACAAAACGGCCATCCATAACATCGATGTGTACCCACTCGGCAGCACTCTCGTCAATCATACGAGTATCGCGAGCAAGATTGCCAAAATCGGCAGAAAGCATTGAGGGTGAGATAATTCGTTTCATTATATCTGTTTTGTTTTATTAATTTTTCAAGTGCTCGTTGAGGAGAAATAAAATCACACAAGATTTCTCCGCAATATTTTCGACAAAAATAGCGAAAAAACCGTATTTTTTACCTAATTTTGAGAGGATAATAACTATTTATATTGACTATGGGAACTACTACCATCATATTACTCGCCACAGTTGGAGTTCTTGCGGTGATTGTCATCATTCGCCTCTTTGTTTTCGATGCTCGACAGATGAAGATACTCGATGAGCGCATCAAGACTCTCACCACCGAGAAGGAGGCCGTGGAAGGGGAGTTGGCAAACGCACGCTCGGAGCAACATCGAAAAGAGGTGGAACTTGCCGAGGCTCGCACATCATTGCAGAGGGTCGATGAACTCAGCAAGCAGAACAGCGAACTATCTGAGAAGATAGAGAATCAAAACAGCGAGTTGCGCAAGGCAGAGATTACACTCACCGAGTTGCGTGCCGAGAACAAACGCCTCACCGAAAAGGCAGAGAGCGACAAGGCAGAACTCGACAAACTACAAGCCTCGTTCCGTGCCGAGTTCAAGAGTTTGGCAGGCGAGATGATGGAGGAGAACTCCAAACGGTTCAAGGAGACCAACAAGGAGTCGATGGATGTCCTGCTCAAACCCTTCAAGGATAATATCACTGAGTTCCGCGAGAGAGTGGAGAAGATTTACGCCTCGGAGAACACCGAGCGTGGCTCGCTCCGACAGGAACTCAAACAACTGATGGAACTCAACCGCACCATCACCGAGCAGACCAACAACCTCACCACTGCCCTGCGTAGCAACTCCAAAGTGCAGGGTGACTTCGGCGAGTTGATACTCAAAACCATCCTGGATCGCAGCAACCTCGAAGAGGGAATACACTACTCCGTGCAGAAGAGTTTTAAGGGTGACGAGGGCAACAATTTCCGCCCCGATATTGTACTCAATCTGCCCGACGGTAAGCGCATAGTTATCGACTCGAAGATGACTCTTACCGCCCACGCCGATATGGTCGAGGCTAAGGACTCCAACAGACGACAGGAGGCACTCAAAAACCTTATAAAGTCGGTACAGAGCCACATCAAGGAGCTATCGCAGAAGTCTTACCAGGAACTCCTAGGCGACAAATCTCCCGACTTTGTAATCATGTTCATCCCTGCCGAGGGGGCATTTATTGAGGCGATTAACGCAATGCCCGCACTCTGGGAGGAGGCATATAAAAACAGGATTATCATCTCATCACCAACCAACCTCTTTGCTCTGCTGAAAATCGTTGACGATCTGTGGCGACGCGACCAACAGAACCGCAACGCACTAAAAATTGCAGAGGAGGGTGGCAAACTCTATGACAAGGTGGTAGGTTTTGTAACCACTATGGAGGGTGTGCAGAAGAGCATCAATCAGGCAGCCGAAGGGTGCGACAAGGCAATCGGACAACTATACACGGGTCGTGGTAACATTTTGCGCCACACCGAGAACCTTAAAGTGCTGGGAGCAAAAGCCGCAAAGCAACTCCCCGATAAATACATCGAGGAGGAGAGCCTGCTCCCCGAGCCTGCTGAGGAACGAGAGAACGAAGATGACAATAAATAATCTACAAACCAATAAACACAGACCTATGAAGAAATTTGTAATCACAATCTTTGCGCTGGTGGCTTGTGCTACCCTGAGCGCACAACTTCAACCCAATTTCCCCTCGACCCCCTTTGAACCATCAAAGGCCGAGGCTAAGGTAATGACCACACTCACCGATATCCCTCAAAATGAGCGTGTTTCGGTAAACTATCAGGGTAATGTTGTCTATGACCACCAGAGCGATATGGATCTGGTAATCCAGCTTATCACTCCCGCAGGTGGTTGGGGCAAGAAGTATCCCTGCGTGGTATTTATTCAGGGTGCTGCCTGGTATGCTCAGGCTGTATATTCGCAGGTACCCAATCTGATGGAGTTCGCAAAACGTGGCTATGTGGTGGCAAGTGTTCAGCACCGCCCCTCAACCACAGCAACCTATCCTGCCCAGATTCAGGACATCAAGACTGCTGTTCGCTTCCTGCGCAAAAACGCAAATCGCTACGGTATCGACACTAACAACCTCTTTGTATGGGGTGATTCGTCGGGTGGCAACCTCTCGCTGTTGCTCACCGTAACTGCCGACCAGCCCCAACTCGACACCGAGGCATACGGCACTGAGAGCGTTGATGTAAACGCCTGCGTGGCCTACTATCCCGTAACCGATGTATTGCGTATGCAGGAGTTTGAGCGCGGCAATTGGGACCATATCTCGGAGAACAGCCCCACAGGTACCATCTTTGGCGGAATCAAGGTGATGGAGAATCCCGATATTGTCAAGAGCCTCAGCCCCATAACCTACGTTTCGCCCGAGCGCGCAGCACAGACTGCTCCTATTATGATTGTTACCGGCAACAGCGACCGCACAGTCCCCTTTGAGCAGAGTGTGATAATGGCCGACAGATTGGAGGAGTGTGGCTACGACTACAAATTCTACAAGATTGAGGGTGCCGACCACGGCAGTTATGAGTTCTGGACAGATACCCTCTTCGATATGGTAGATGCACACTTCCGCGCACACATGAAATAGCAAACAATAACTAAGCTAAAAATAACTACTACTATGAAAGCAAAAAGAATCCTTTGTACACTCTTCGCACTCACCGCAACCCTCTCGCTCGGCGCACAGGAGTTGCAGAACTTCACTCGTCGTCAGCCCGTTGTTTCGCCCGAGGTGACCGATTCTACCGTTATCTTCCGCCTCAGCGCGCCCTATGCTACTGAGGTTAGCGTAAGCCCCTCGTGGCTCGGCTATGGTGCTGAGGCTCAGAAGATGGGCAAGATGACCCGTGGTGATGGCGGTGTATGGAGTGTTGCTCTCCCCCGCCCCGAGTCGGAACTCTACACCTACACCTTTACCGTTGATGGTGTCAGCACCCTCGACCCCGTGAATATTTTCGTTCAGCGTGACGGTACCCGCTATATGAGTGCGGTGCTTGTTGATGGTGGCACTGCCGACCTCTACAAGGAGCGTATTGGTGGTGGCGACCTGGAGCAGGTATGGTACAAGGACTCGACCAACGATATGATTCGTCGTATGTATGTCTACACTCCCGCTGGCTACAACCCCAACGACAAGCGCACCAAATACCCCGTTCTCTATCTGTTGCACGGTGGTGGTGGCGACGAGGATGCTTGGTCGACTCTCGGCCGTACTCGTCAGATTATGGACAACCTCATCGCTGAGGGCAAGGCTGAGCCTATGCTCGTTGTTATGCCCAATGGTAACCCTTCGGAGTATGCAGCGCGTACCCAGATGTTGCCCACCAAAGAGGGTCTGACCTTCGCAAGCGGCTTTGACAACTATGAGTCGATGACCAACGATATCGTTCCCTACATCGAGGCTAACTACAATGTTATCACCAACCGCAAGGGTCGTGCCGTTGCAGGTCTGTCGATGGGTGGCGGTCAGTCGTTCTACATCGGTTTCCGTCATATTGACAAGTTTGCTAATATTGGTATTTTCAGTTCGGGTCTACTCGGTGGCTCGGTAGGCGCAGGTGCTTTCGACGCTGAGAAAGAGATGCCCGGTATCTACACCAACACTAAGAAATACAACAACCTCGACCTGCTCTACATCTCGTGCGGTACTGAGGACAATCGTATTGATGGTACCGAGAAGGTGGTTGCCGAGATGCGCGACAAGGGCTACAATGTAACTTACGAGACCTACCCCGGTGGCCACGTTTGGAGCGTATGGCGTCTGAATCTTGCATCGTTTGTACAAAAGGTTTTTAAATAAGTCGAGTTATGAAGCGTATTATTGCTCTGATAGTTGCTTTGGCTGCTTGTGTATCGCTTAGCGCACAGGGCACAGCATATAACGACCGAGTTTTGGAGAGTAAAATCCTCGGTCAGACCACACACTACTCTATCTATCTTCCCGAGAGTTACGAGACATCCTCTATCGAATATCCCGTGCTCTATCTGCTGCACGGTGGTGGCGACAACTGGAAAGATTGGCTCTTGAAGGGTCAGGCAGCTGAGATTGCCGACCGCACAATTGCCGAGGGCACTGCTCCCGAGATGATTATCGTTATGCCTGACGGTATGCAGAATTGGTATGCCAACAAATATGACGGCTCGTTCAACTACGAGGACTACTTCTTTGAGGAACTTATTCCCCATATTGAGGCTACCTACCGTTGCCGCACCGAGCGTCAGTACCGAGCAATCTCCGGCCTCTCGATGGGTGGTTTCGGCTCGCTGCTCTATGCACTGAAGCACCCCGACAAGTTTATCGCTTGCTACGGTATGAGTATCGGTATGTTTGGTCCCAACCGCCTCAACGGCTCGTTCCGTCAGGACCAGGGTTGGTATGCTGAGGCATACTTTGGCCCCAAGACTAAGGATGGCGACCTCCCCGCAGCGTGGTACGAGAACGATGTATACACCCTTATCAATAAGAT
Organism: Tidjanibacter sp.; assembly: GCA_017379955.1. Lineage (GTDB taxonomy): Bacteria > Bacteroidota > Bacteroidia > Bacteroidales > Rikenellaceae > Tidjanibacter. Next base: position 8,473 of record JAFNVE010000154.1, read on the forward strand.
GAGCGACCAGCAGAAGCGTATGGTTAACTTCTGCATCGAATGTGGCGACGACGAGCTCAACCGCGACCAGTCGGAGGTATTCCTGCTGATGAAGGACAA
>JAFNVE010000155.1 GCA_017379955.1 Tidjanibacter sp.
GAGAAACTCATCACCTATGTTACCGACCGTGCTGGTCACGATTTGCGTTATGCTATCGACTCAACCAAGCTGAAAGATGAACTTGGCTGGGAGCCAAGTTTGCAGTTTGAGGAGGGTATCGAAAAGACTGTTCGTTGGTATCTTGACAACCAGGAGTGGCTCGACAATGTCACCAGTGGTGAGTACGAGAAGTACTACGAGAAGATGTACGCCGGCAGATAGTGTGTCGTTATCAGTATAAAATAAAGGGTAGCAATCGTTAGTTTGCTACCCTTTATTATTTGGTTATTTTTCGCGTTTTGGAAACCAACCCTTACGCACTCTCTCGCGTTGTTCGAAGAGTTCGCCAATGCTCCAAAATGAGGAAAATGCAAAGACTCCGAGCAGTGTGGATAGGATAGTCCCATCAATAAAGAGTGACCCCGCTACGCCAGCTATTCCGGCAATCATAAACACCCACCAACAACGCACACCAAAATAGTACTCTGCCTTGATGACTATCGGGTGAAACAGACCAATAATCAGAAATGTGGCTATGCCAATAATCAATCCTTCGTAATTCATTATCCAATTCTATTTTTGGGCTTTTTTCTCGCGTTGGCGGATAAATTGCTCTGATACAATGATTTGAATTGCCTTTTCAAGAATCTCAGCCTCAATAGGTTGTTCACCGCTTGGCTCGCCATCAATCTCAAACTCAACTGTTGGTGTCGACTCTATGCGTATCTTTCGGCCCTGCCAATGATGTACCTTATTCACCTCATAAATCTTGCCATTAAATAGTGCCCTTGCGTGGCGTGCTATGGCAAGGCGGCTCAGTCGGCCAATCACCGTCAGATCAAGCAATCCGTCATCTGGCTCAGCATAAGGCAACTGCATCATACCGCCACCATTGTATTTACCAATACCAAATGTGGCGCTGAGAGCATTGCTGTTGAAGACCAGCTTATCGTCAACCCAAATCTTCATGCGTGTCGAGCGATAGGTGAATACCGAGCACACCAGACTCCACAAGTAGAGCAGTCGACCTCGGTAGCCACGCTCCTTCATACGGAAGCAGCGACGATTAACCACCGCATCCAGTCCGCATCCGGCATTGTTGGCAACGTAACGCTTTTGATTGTAGAGCGATTCATAATAGGAGGCAACTGCCACATCCTGCAAGATGGAGTGGTTCTTAACGATAGCCTGAATAGCCTCGGCATACTGACGAGGAATTCCGTACATACGAGTCCAGTCGTTGCCTGTGCCGACACTGATTGCTGCCACAAGTACCTCGGTCGTAGGTACAGCTTTCTGTATGAAAATACCGTTTACAACCTCGTGCATCGTGCCGTCACCACCCACAGCCATAATCTTGCGGTAGCCCTTGTTGATGGCCTCTACCGCAAGTTCTATGGCGTGGTAACGGTGTTCCGTAAAGGCAAAGTCGGGCATAATGCCGTTGTCGCGTAGCAGTTTGCTGACCATCGGCCAGTCGAGCAGACCTTTGCCCTTACCCGAAATGGGATTAACAATCGCAAACCACTTCTCTCTCACTTCCATCCGCTTCACAATTTGGGTTAGTTCCTTTTCCGCCTATTTCAAAGGTGCGTTCTCGAGTGTGTGGCAGAGATATTTCCAGAACTTCTCTACCGAAGCGATATTCACCTTCTCATCGGGCGAGTGAGGATAGCAGATGGTGGGGCCAAACGAAATCATATCCATATTGGGATATACACCACCAATAATACCGCACTCCAAACCAGCGTGGATAGCAACAACCTTAGGCTCAGTGCCGTAGAGCGATTTGTAACTCTCCTTCATAGTTGCAAGGATAGGCGACTGCATGTTGGGATTCCAACCATCGTAAGCACCACCCATCTTTACCTTACCACCTGCAAGCTCAAATACGGTGCGAATCGAAAGAGCCAAATCCTCCTTTTCGCTGCGTACCGACGAACGCATCAGACCAAATACGGTAAACTTACCCTTCTCAGATACGACGCGAGCAAGGTTTGTCGAAGTCTGCACCAGACCAGGCATCGAGGTACTCATCTTGATTACACCATTGGGGCAAGCCTGAACAGCGTCAAGCAGATAGCATTGGTCGAGGATGTCGATGCAACGAGCGGGGCAGGGGATTGCCACTGCATTAATCTCAATCTTATCCTCAATATCTTTATACTCAGTGTTGTAGAGTTTCTCGTAACGCTTGATTGCTGCCAGGAACTTCTTCTCGAAAGCCTTGTCAACAGCCACAGTAGCAAATGCCTCGCGAGGGATAGCATTGCGCAAGCCGCCGCCGTCAATCGAGCAGAGCAGAACGTTCATTTTCTCCTGAATACCAATCAGGGTGCGTGCCATCAACTTATTGGCATTGGCTCTTTGGAGGATAATCTCGATACCCGAGTGGCCGCCTTTAAGACCTTTAACCTCAATACGATAGCCTGCAAAATCTTTCTTTTTGATAGCAACAGTATGGTAGGGCAAGCTTACGTTGAAGTCCTGACCACCTGCGCAACCTACATACAATTCGCCCTCGGTCTCCGAGTCGAGGTTGAGCAGAATATCGCCACTCAGCTCGCCTGCCTTCAAGCCAAAAGCACCATCCATACCTGTCTCCTCAGTTGCGGTGAAGAGTGCCTCGATAGGGCCGTGCTTGATGTCTGTCGACTCGAGAACTGCCAAGATAGCAGCTACGCCGATACCATTATCAGCACCCAGAGTAGTGCCGTCAGCAGTTACCCAATCGCCGTCGATATAGGCAACAATCGAATCCTTTGTGAAGTCGAACTCCTTGTCCGAGTTCTTCTGAGGTACCATATCAACGTGTGCCTGGATAACAATACCCTTGCGCGACTCCATACCGGGGGTTGCGGGCTTGCGGATAATGACGTTGTTGCCACCATCAACAAAGTGCTCCAGGTTATGCTCTTTGGCAAATTTTACCAAATACTCTCTAATCTCAGCCTCGTGATACGAGGGACGAGGAATCTTGCAAATCTCAGCAAAGTGTTTCCAAATGGGCTGGGGTGCAAGTTTAGCAATGTTTGTGTCCATAATACTTATATGTTTTAGTTTTCGGTTTTGTTTTCATCCTTTTTCTCTTCGGCTCTCTCGGCAGCTGCACGCTCTGCATCCTTCTCGAAAGCCTCAATTATATGTTTCACCAATCGGTGACGAATAATGTCGCGGTTATCAAAATCTACGATGCCAATTCCCTCAATACCTTCGAGTATCGCTCTTGCGTGGCGCAGGCCCGAGTCGGTACGGCGAGGAAGGTCTATCTGTGTGAGGTCGCCTGTTACGATAAACTTCGCACTGCGGCCCATACGGGTCAGAAACATCTTGATTTGGGGTAGGGTGGTGTTCTGTGCCTCGTCGAGGATTACGCAGGCGTTGTCGAGTGTGCGACCACGCATATAGGCAAGTGGAGCAATCTGCACTGTACCCTCCTCAATAAACTTTTGCAGTTTGGCAGGGTGAATCATATCGTTCAGTGCATCATATAGTGGTTGGAGATATGGGTCGAGTTTCTCCTTCATATCTCCGGGCAGGAATCCTAACTTTTCGCCCGCCTCCACCGCAGGACGAGTCAGGATAATTCTCTTTACCTCTCTGTTTTTCAGTGCGCGTACGGCAAGGGCAATTGCTGTGTATGTCTTACCAGAGCCGGCAGGACCAATCGCCAACAGAAGGTCGTTTTTGTCGTAGGCCTCCACCAGACGCTTCTGTCCCGGGGTGCGAGCCTTGACTATGAGGCCGTTGTTACCATAGACTATTACGTCGCTCTCTGCAACTCCCAACTCACTCACCGATGTTCCTGCCGAGCCACATACCTGGTTAATCACACTCTCCGAGAGGTGTCCGTAGCGTGAGTGATACTCAAACAGGTCGTTCATCTTACCCTCCAATCGGGCAATCTCCTCCTCAGTGCCTACCGCTTTGATGGTTGAGCCTCTGGCGATGAGTTTCAGTTTGGGGAAGTGGGCGCAGATACGCTCGATGTTGCAGTTGGCAACACCGTAGAACTCCAATAGGTCTATACCTTTAATATCTATTAACTTTTCGGCCATCTTTTGTTGTTTTCTTGCCTCTCGTTAGGGTTTGGGCGAGTGGCATCTCCCATCTGCTTGCTAAAAAAGGACACCGAGTCTGAAATACTATCTCAGTACTCGGTGTCGAAGTTTTACAATTGACTTTGAGTCACTTTTTAGAACATCAGACCGAGGCTGAGCGACCAAGTGCTCTGCTTACCCATCTTCTGAATAGCATTCTCAAAGTTTACATCCTGATCGGCAAACTCGCCATTGTAGCGGAAGTCGATACTCAACTTCGAGATATCAAGACCAAGACCTGCGGTCCACGAAACGGTCGATTTCTCGAAAGTCTTACCAAACTCCTCCCAACCAGCGAAGTTGTTGTCACCTACTGCACCAAAGTCAAATACGGGACCTGCGTTTGCACGAATCTTGAAAGCATTGCCACCCAAGCCAACACCTACGAGTATAGGAGCACGCATAGTGTTAAATGTTGCGCTTGCGTTCTCGCCAAGAGCCTCGTTGGTGTAGTTGTGCCACATATAGTCCAACTCAGGCTGAACGTAGATGGGGAGAATAGGAATGTTTACTCGAAGAGCAAGACCTGCATAGTAGCTGCTTGCAGCCTCAAAAGTGTGAGTTACATCCTCGGTTGCGCTCTCAAAATCAGCGTTAGAGATAAGACCACCGTGAACACCAATCTGAAGCAGACGCTTGCCATTGTTTGCACTTACAGCACCTACAGAAAGCAAAGCTGCGAGTGCCAATACGATTACTTTTTTCATAATTTTAAATCTGGGTTTTATTAATTAGTTGATTTTCTGTTGCTATTAGAAGAGGTAACCTACGCTGACGCTCCAATTCTGCGATTTAACAGCGGTCTCTGCACCTACAAACTCACCCTCGCTGTCCTTAAACTGACCGTTGTAGCGGAAGTCGATGGTTACACCAAAGATGTCAACACCGGCACCAGCGGTCCAGCCAATCGATTTTATGAAGAGCTCGTCACTCTCAACTCTTGCACCTGCTACGTTAACCTTGCTGGTGCTGTTTACATTGAAAACAGGACCTGCATTTACTCTAACCTTGGCAGTTGTGCCCACGCCGATACCTGCACCCAAAAGTACGGGAACGTCGATATGGCTAATCGATGCGGTGAGATTCTCCTCGCCAAACTTGGTAGTTGTGAAGAGTACCTCGGGCTGAAGATAGATAGGCAACAGGGGTGCACTTACGCGCACCATTGCACCTACGTGATAACCAGTATTTGCATCTTCAAACAGGGTTCCGAGCGAACCACCATCCACCTTTGTCTGATCCGAAGTGATACCAGCCTTAACACCAAACTTAATGAAAGGCAGATTGTTGCCAGCCTGTGCGCTCCATGCCGAAGCAGCTACCAGCATAACTAATGTAATAAGTACTTTTTTCATAACATTAACTATTTTGAGGTTTTACTTGTCTACAAATATATGAATTATTTCTTAATATGTATCATCAAATGTAATTTTTCTTGGCAAAAGGTCTGCCATAATATTCTCTATCTTCTTGATTGTGGCTAATTACCTGTGCTTTGGAGTTTGCTGTTTGACGAAAATAGACTATCTTTGCGCGCGGAAATAGTTATTAGAGAAGAGAATTATTATGGCACTTGTAGCGATTGTAGGTCGTCCCAATGTGGGCAAGAGTACTTTTTTTAACCGTTTGGTGGGTATGCGTCAGGCTATCGTTGATTCGACAGCCGGCACAACACGCGACCGCCACTATGGTAAGACCGATTGGAACGGTCACGAGTTTTCGATTATTGACACAGGTGGTTATAGCACCGGTAGTGACGATATCTTCGAGGATGAGATTCGCAAACAGGTGATGCTTGCCATTGACGAGGCAGATGTTATTCTCTTTATGGTAGAGGTATCGACCGGTATCACCGACCTCGATATGGCGATGGCAGATATCTTGCGTCGCTCGTCGAAGAAGATTTTCTTGGTGGTAAACAAGGTTGATAACTACGACCTTATCTACTCCTCGCACGAGTTCTATTCGTTTGGTCTTGGCGACCCCTACTGCATCAGTTCGATGAGTGGTAGTGGTACAGGTGACCTTTTGGATGCTGTTGTGGCCGCTCTGCCCGACGATAAGGCAGACGAGTTGGAGGAGGGCTTGCCCCGCATTACTGTTGTTGGCCGTCCTAATGTAGGTAAGTCGTCGCTTACCAACGCACTGCTCGGCAAGGAGCGCAATATTGTTACTCCCATTGCCGGCACTACTCGCGACTCTATCAATACCCGCTACAACAAATACGGTTTGGACTTCTACCTGGTCGATACTGCCGGTCTGCGTAAGAAAGGCAAGGTAAATGAGGACTTGGAGTTCTACTCTGTTATGCGTTCTATTCGCGCAATCGAGCACTCGGATGTCTGTGTGCTGATGCTTGACGCTTCGCAGGGTATCGAGTCGCAGGACTTTAATATTTTTAGTCTTATCGTTCGCAACAAGAAGGGCTGTGTGATTGTGGTCAACAAGTGGGATTTGATTGAGAAGGATAACAACACTATGCGCGATTGGAAGGAGTTCTTGCAGAAGAAACTCGCTCCATTTAGCGATGTACCCGTTATCTTTACCTCGGTAATCAACAAACAGCGCATCCTGGATGTGTTGCAGACTGCAATCAAGGTATACAACTCTCGTGCTCAGCGCATTCCTACATCGGAGTTCAACGAGTATATGCTCCCCATCATTGAGGAGACACCTCCCCCTTCGATTAAGGGCAAGTATATCAAGATTAAGTATGCTTTGCAGTTGCCCTCGCCGACTCCTGCATTTGCATTTTTTGTCAATCTGCCCCAATATATCAAGGACTCCTATCGTCGTTTCCTGGAGAACAAGATTCGCGAACATTGGGACTTTGAGGGTGTACCGATGCAGATTTACTTCCGACAGAAATAGTTTGATAATAAGAGGGTTGAGAGTTTTTCGACCCTCTATTTTTTAGAGAAAAGATGAATCCGAAGGTTAGAAGTTTTGCCTTGCCTGTCGCTATTGTGGTGGGTGTTCTCTTTAATGGCTTTTTTGCTGATTGGAGTTTTCTTTCGCCATACCTTATCTTTGCGATGCTCTACATCACCTTCTCGCGTGTATCGCTGTCTGAACTGAGGGTGGGGTGGTTTCATCTGGTACTCCTGCTGTTCCAGATTGGTCTTGGCTCGGCGCTCTATTTCCTGCTGCGCGGAACGGATGAGGTGATAGCGCAGGGAGTGATGATTTGTATCTTTGCGCCCGCTGCTATGGCCTCGGCTGTGATTGGCGGAATGCTCGGCGCAAATGTTACCAC
>JAFNVE010000015.1 GCA_017379955.1 Tidjanibacter sp.
ATAATCGAGGCAAGTGTTGTTACCTCCTTTTGTGTTAGGCGGGTGCGGGCAAGTTTTGCCACACGCTCCTCGTTCCAGAAGTTGTCGTACTCCTTCTTCATACGCTCGGTAAGGCCTTCGGGGGTGATGTTCCACCACACCTCGTAGGTGTTGGGGATAAACATACCAATCATCTCCTCGGGTTTGAAGCCATACTTCTCAGCCACCTCGGGCGATGAGAGGTGGGCAAGCAGAGTCACCGAGTCGGGCTCTATCTGCTCCGCCAGGCGACCTGCAAGTTGTGGCAAGGTGCGTATATTATTAAAGGTAAGGCGCACGGGGCTTTGCATACCGCCACGGAACATACCCACAACACTCTTGGCACTCATACCCTCCTTCAAGATATATCGACCTGCACGCACGCTCTTGCTGAGTCCCTTCAACGATGCCACGCGTTCAAAGCGAGCAAGGTCGGTGATATGCTCCCCCTCTTCGCCAAGCAGAGCGAGCAGTGTATCGTAGTCGGCACCTGTGGGGATAAAAATCTCACTCTCCGCCTCAACAATAGAGCGCGAAGAGAGCGCGGGAGCAATATAGGCAGCAACAGCAGCAGCCAAGACAAGACAAACAGCGCCACCAATGAGCAGAAATTTCTTCATAAAGTCTCTTTCCGAAATAAGTTTTTCAATAATTTTTGCAAAAATACGAAAAAAATGTAATTTTGCACTCGGGTAAGTCTTATACGACCAGCTCCTGCTGAATCCCCCAGGCTTGGAAGAGAGCAAGGGTAGGTGGTTGTAGCGGTGCGATATAAGTAGCTTACCCTTTTTTTGTAACTACTATTAAAGGCTATGTTGCTGAAAATCTACGAGAACAACCCCTCACCCCGTGAGGTGGAGCGCGTGGTGAAGTGCCTGCGTGATGGTGGCGTAATCATCTACCCTACCGATGGTGTCTATGCGCTGGGGTGTTCGATGCAGAGTGGCAAGGCAGTCGCAAGGCTCAAACAGATTTGTGGCAAGAGCGACGACCGACTGACCGTTGTATGCCGTAGCCTTAGCGAGATATCCGAATTGGCACGCGTGAGCAACCCCCAATTCAAAATCCTCAAACGAAACCTCCCCGGCCCCTTTACCTTTATCCTCGAAGCGTCGAGCCGCGTACCCGACAAAATACTCGGCAAGCGCAAGACGATAGGCATACGCGTAACCGACAACTCTATCGCTATGGCGATTTTGGAGGCGTTGGAGTGCCCGATGGTGTCTGCATCCGTAAAGGACGATGACGAGGTATTGGAATATACCACCGACCCCGAGTTGATAGAGGAACGATACAGAGGCACGGTTGATGTGGTGGTAGATGGTGGCTATGGCTCACTTATCCCTACAACATTGGTCGACCTGACAGAGGAGGAGCCTGAGGTATTGCGCGAGGGTGGCGGAGAACTTGTATGGTAAAATAAAAATTTGAAAAGATATGGATAGAAGACTTTTTTGGTTTGAGGCCCTCAAAGGGGGTACATTGATTGGCTTGGTGCGCTCGGCATTTGCACTGTTGCAGCAGTCGCTCCAAGCGGCAGACCACACCAAGGCTGCTTCGTTAGTCGGCATTTTGAGTTTCGTGACATTAGTAATATTGATATATGCACTCTGCCGCAAGGTGGCCTCCTATGCAGATCCCGCACAGGGTTTCAGCTACGGCAAGGGTATGAGTTTTGTATTTGCGATGATGCTCTTCACGGGTGTTATTACAGGCCTCTACTCGGCAATTGTCAACAACTTCTTTATGACCGACGTAATCTACGACCAGGTGAACGAGGCGATGGTTGTCTATGAGAGTATGTTGCCCGCCGAGCAGGTGGACACTTTCTACGACAGCATGGTTAAGTCGATGTTGAACCCCTTCACTCTCATTCTCAGCAACACCTTTGCTAATCTTTTGGTAGGTGGTTTTGTCGGCATCTTCGTATGCTCACTCACAATTCGTCGTCCCGACATCTTTGCTACACCCGCCCCCACCGAGGAGAGCGAACCCACTGAAGAGGAGAAAAATGAGTAAAAAATTAGATATATCTGTTGTCGTTCCTACCTACAACGAGGAGGAGTCGTTGCCCGAGTTGGTAGCGTGGGTTGGTCGCGTAATGGCAGCCAACGGCTACTCTTACGAGATGCTCTTCATAGATGATGGTAGCAGTGACTCTACCTGGAAGGTCATCGAGCGACTTGCGGCTGAGAACAGCACAATACGCGCTATCCGTTTCCGTCGTAACTATGGCAAGAGTGCCGCACTCTACGCAGGCTTTGAGGCTGCCGTAGGCGAGGTGGTGATAACCATGGATGCCGACCTGCAAGACTCGCCAGACGAGATACCCGCACTCTACCGTATGATTACCGAGGAGGGCTACGACATGGTATCGGGCTGGAAACGCAAACGTCACGACCCTCTCGGCAAGCGTCTGCCAAGCAAGTTCTTCAACGCCACCTGTCGTGTAGTGTCGGGCATCAAGCTCCACGATTTCAACTGCGGACTGAAAGCATATCGCAAGAAGGTCATCAAGAGTATCGAGGTATATGGCGAGATGCATCGCTACATCCCCATCCTTGCACGCAGAGCCGGTTTCAAGCGCATAGGTAAGAAGGTGGTTGAGCACTACCCACGCAAGTACGGCTACTCGAAATATGGCTTATCGCGCATGCTCAAAGGCTATCTTGACCTTATCACTGTAAGTTTTATATCCCACTTTGGTCGCAGCCCGATGTACTTCTTCGGAGGTCTCGGAACGCTGATGTTCCTCTTTGGTGGCGGTGCGACAGTGTGGATTATTGCCGACAAACTTATCAAGCAGGCACACCATTTGCCATATCGTGCAGTGGCCGACATGCCACTCTTCTACCTCGCACTGCTGGCTGTGGTATTGGGTGCAATGCTCTTCCTGGCAGGATTCCTCGGCGAACTCATAAACCGCAACTCGCCCGTCAGGAACAACTACCTCGTAGACGAGCGCATAGAACAGAACGACAGAGAATAACCCCGCAAAAAAACAAGACAAAAATATGTTACAGAGAGTACAGACACTTTATCTTTTGGCTGCCACAGTACTGATGGCACTCGTGACCCTCCTCCCCATGGTGACCTTCACCACAACAAGCGGCGAGGAGGCACTCAAAGCATTCGACCTGATATACATCGGCGCACTGCTCGCCATCTGCACACTGCTTCCCTTCATCACCATCTGGCTCTTCAAGAACCGTTGGTTGCAGATTCGCCTCTGCTTCGCAGAGCTCGTGCTGCTGCTCGGAGCACAAATCTTCTCGATTGTCTACACCGCACGCGTGACAAACGGTATGCGCGAGAGTTTCACAGGGCTCGTGGCTGATAAAAATATCACCATCATCTTCCCCGCAATAGCCTTTATCCTCGTGATACTCGCCATCCGCGGCATAATCAAAGACCAACAACTTATCAAATCCCTCGACAGGATTAGATAATCGCTTTTTGTGACAAGCCTTTTATTTCGAGCCTTTTTGTAAAAAGGCTTCCCAAAAACTTTTCTCCGCTTTTTGTAAAAAGCGGAACCAAAAACTTTTAAACATTTAGTTTGCAGATTTAGGAATAACTTTACAGTTATTACGACAAAAAAGAGAGATAGAGTTTGTTCAAGTAAACTTGACAACTCCATCTCTCTTTTTCATCGTACCCTCTACGAGGGTATTCCCTAAACCCGAGAAACCCAAATTTTTAAACAATTTTGGGCTTATCGCTAATTAGCCTTATATCCCTACTCTCCCTAAATTCCTTAAACTCTCTAAACTCCCTAATTTCTATTTTCGCAAGAATCACATTATTAGTGAGCTTATACTATTTGAAAAGTCCTACAATAATAATGACAAAGAACATCACAATACTCAGAGCAATCATAAAGAGTTTGTAGAGCACAGTAGTCACACCCAAGTAGGTGAGGATAAAGGCAAGAAGCCCCATCATCACAAATGTTCCAATGCCTACCATAGCACCACGCACCGACCTGCTAACGCCCGATGCAGCGCGATAGGAGAATGCAGGAAGGCTCTTATTAGCAACCATACCACCCACAAGCATTATCACAATCGACATAACGGTAAAGGCCGTTGGGGTAATATCCCACTTATTCATCAACCATTTAGTCCAGACAGCATAAAACTCTGTATTACTGTAGAATAAGTATAGAACGGGAGCAGCCAATACCACACACAGCATCAGCACCAGATTGCTGCTCAGGCGTGTAGTACCTGCCATACGCTCTTCGAGTTGCTCTTGCATATATGCCTCGTTGGAGCCTGCCTGCGGGAACTTATTGACCCTCTGCAAATAGGCCCACGCCTTGCCATACTTACGCTGGCGGCAATAGGTGTTCACCTTCTCTTTCAGGCTGTCCATCTTCTTCGACACGGGCGAAGTGACGGTAAAGAGTTTCCACTGCGGGCCAACCAGCAGACAGACAAAACGCTCACCATCTACCTCATAGATGACCGATAGCGACTGACACTCACACACCTCCACCTCGCTAAAACAGATGGCGGTATTCTGCGGGTGCTCCACTCGGCTCTGCAAGAACGAAAGCATAGGCCCAACCACAGGTCTTTCGGCAAGGGCAGCCTTTGCGAACTCCTCCCTCTCGATACGCACACGCTCCACAAGGCTCCACGGAGTGGTATTGTCGAAGAGTTTCATCAGCTTCTGCACCTCATCTTGCGACACCTCTGGCGGGAAGTAGCAGGCACTCATACTCTTATTATATTGCGTGCGACGCAACTCCCAATATTTCATCAGTTGTTTGTCGCCCGCACAAGTGCTGCACACCAACTTGCCTCGGCCACCACACTTCTGACAGGTATCAACCACCCATTTGAAAGAGTCAATATACCCCTTACCTTTGCAATGATAGCACTCGGAGCGATTTTCGTGGGTAACTGTTTCGTATTTGGTTTCATACTTTTGGGTATTATAGTTCCACACATTTTTGCTTACAATCTCCTTGCTCGGGTTGGTCTTATATCCTTTACCATAGCATATCGAACACTCCACTTTGGTATCCACCTTACGTTCACTCTTACCCTTACCGCCACAAGTGGTACAGGTCATCTCTCCCTGAGCACCGCAGGTGTGGCAGTTGACAATTCGTTCGCTACCCTTCACGGTGAGGCTGCCCTCAGTGGAGGTAAACGACGAGGAGTATGGTACTAACGACCAACGATTGATGTCGGACTCTTTGGTAATGGTGGGAGCAGGGAATTTGCGACCCTTAGCCCTCTCACTACCCTCGCGGAGCAGGCGGGTGTCGTACTGGGTACGGAATACTGCCTGATAGAGCGGTGCGTCCCACACCTCGACAATTTTGAGTTGGTCGCCCAACTTATTACGCTTAAATTCGGGGACAGAGGCTGCCCACGAGTTGAACAAATTGCGGAAACGACTCTCCTCGGCCGAACTGAAAGAGATTCTCTTACCTAATCTATATTGTGCCATAATAGTCAGATTTTAGTTGTTAAACACCGATGCGTCGTTATCAAAGTCGAGCGGACGAATAGCCGCCAGCCCCGATTTAATAGAGACAAAAATAGCAATCACTACCATTACAGCCAATAGTAGCGGGAGCAAGAGAGCTAACTGAACAGAATTTGTCATTCGCTCATCGCTACTATCGATAGCCTTGATAATATAGTTGGAGAGTTCAAACTCATCGTCAGTATCACCCTCTGCCAGCTCTTGTTGGTAGATATCTTCGGCCACTACGGTCATAACCTGCCACGCCTCTTTGAAACCTTTTATAGAGTAGGCTTTATAGGCTGTGGGGAGTTGTGCGGAGAAGGACTCTTTGTTGGTTGGGGTGCTCTCTTCGGTTGTCGATGGTTCGGCGGTAGCAACACTACTCTCCTCATAGAGTTCAGCCTGTTCGGCTTGGGCTGCATTATTGTCCTTCATATCGGCAAACATACTCGAAGAGAGAGTATGAACGGCAATAATCACCAACAGCGCACCGACAAGCAATAGTGTTCGTTTTAATCGATTAGTTTGGGCCATAGGTAAATTAGTTTAAGTTGCGGAATTATTGTCTAACAAAGTTATAAACTTTTGATTATAATATCCAATGATGTACAAAAAATTTTTGCGCAATGGTCAATCACTGCTCTCCCTAAACACCTCATAAACAAACAGCCGAGATTAGCACTAACTAATCTCGGCTGTTTATTATCGTGTTCTGACTCTATTTCAACGAAGCAAGGCACTCGGTTACGTTCTTCTCGATGCGGGCAAGGATATCGTCACCCTCAGCCTTCACGAACTTCTCACCGGTGATATTCTCATAAAGCTCGATGTAACGCTCGGTGATGCTCGAAACCACCTCCTCGGTCATCTCGGGTACCTGCTGGCCCTCCTGACCCTGGAAGCCGTTAGCCATAAGCCACTCGCGCACAAACTCCTTCGAGAGCTGTTTCTGACGCTCACCCTTTGCCAAACGCTCCTCATAACCCTCTGCGTAGAAATAACGTGACGAGTCGGGAGTGTGAATCTCATCCATCAGGTAGATAGTGCCGTTCTTCTTACCGAACTCGTACTTGGTATCTACAAGGATAAGACCCATCTTGGCAGCAATCTCTGTTCCACGCTGGAAAATAGCGCAGGTGTAAGCCTCCAACTGCTCGTAGTCCTCGCGGCTCACGATACCCTGAGCGATAATCTCCTCCTTGGAGATATCCTCATCGTGACCTGCGTCTGCCTTGGTAGTGGGGGTGATGATAGGCTCGGGGAACTTCTGATTTTCAACCATACCCTCAGGCATCTCTACACCACAGATGGTGCGACGGCCTGCCTTATACTCTCTCCAAGCGTGACCCGAGAGGTAACCACGAATAACCATCTCTACCTTAAAAGGCTCGCACTTGTGGCCCACGGTAACCATAGGATCGGGAACTGCAATCTTCCAGTTGGGGAGGATATCATTAGTGGCATCAAGGAACTTAGCGGCAATCTGGTTGAGCACCTGACCCTTAAAGGGAATACCCTCGGGAAGTACCACATCAAATGCCGAAATACGATCCGACACTACCATTACAAGATAGTCGCCATCGATGCTGTACACATCGCGCACCTTTCCCACATAGTGGCTCTGCTGGCCGGGGAAATTAAAGTCGTTTTTTACAATTGCTTTCATTGTTGTATGAAGATTTTGTTCATCGTTTTCCAAAAGACAAAGTTAACTAATTAATTTGGATTGCATAGTACCCCTAAAAGAAAAACGCACAATTTCACAGAGGAAATGTGCGTCTTTCGGGTGCTCGGAACGGGAATCGAACCCGTACGGCCATTTCTGGCCACAGGATTTTAAGTCCGGCGTGTCTACCTATTCCACCATCCGAGCCTTTTGTGGGTGCAAATATAAAGATATTTTTTGGATTTTTTCGGCAAACAGTAACGATTCTCAGTTTTTATCGCTATATTTGAATTTAGTTTTTTAACTAAATTGACAAGAGAACTAAAAATTACGAATAATAATGTTACAGGATATTGCAAATTTGCTTATGCCGGAGGTTGACACAGCGGCTGTAGCACAGATGACACATATTGACCTGGCGGCCAAGAGTGCTGAGATTGTAGAGGTGGTGAAGAACGATGGTATCAGTGGTCTGTTGGAGATGTGGCTACCCGGTATCATTAAGTTCGGTTTGAAGTTGCTGGCCGTTGCCGTTATAGTCTTTATTGGCAGATGGTTGATTGGCAAGGTTGACAGATTCTTGAACCGCATTTTCGAGCGTAAGGATGTTGAGATTTCATTGGCAGGTTTCCTGCGCAACATAGTTAAGGTGGTGCTCTATCTCATCGTATTCCTCTTGGCAATAGGCACTTTGGGTATTAAGACCACCTCGTTCGCAGCCATCCTTGCAGCCGTTTCGCTGGCTATCGGTATGGCACTGAGTGGAACATTGCAGAACTTTGCGGGTGGTGTTATCATCCTTCTGTTGCGCCCCTTCAAGGTAGGTGATTATATTCAGGCTCAGGGCTTTGAGGGTACTGTAAAGAGTATACAACTCTTCAACACGCTCCTCAACACCGCCGACCACAAGACCATACTCCTGCCCAATGGAGCACTCTCGACAGGCAGTATCAACAACTACTCCTCAGAGACTCGTCGCAGGGTAGATATCAAGATTGGCCTCGCCTATGGCAACGATATTGCAGAAGCAAGAAGAGTAATCTTGGAGCTATTGGCAAAAGAGAGCAGAATACTGAAAGATACAGAACCGAAAATCATTGTCACTTCACTTGGAGATAGTGCAGTAAATGTAGACGTGAGAGTTTGGGTCGAGAAGGCAGACTATTGGGATGTACTCTTCTCGCTCAACGAGCAGATTTATAATACCATAATGGCGCACCCCAACTTGGAGTTCCCCTTCCCTCAGTTGGATGTACACGTTAAAAACGAGAAATAGAATAACCTTAAATAAAAGAGAAAGAAAATGGAAAAAGAGTTGAAACTGAAAGACATTTTGGCAATCGCAGGTCAGCCCGGCCTCTTTAAGTTTGTAGCACGCAGCAGCAATGGTGTAATCGTGGAGTCGCTCAGCGACCACAAGCGTATGAACGCAACAGGCACCGCAAAGGTTAGCTCGATGGCCGAGATTGCAATCTATACATACGAGGAGGATATGCCTATCAATGAGGTATTTACCAACCTCTACAACCACACCGGCGGCAAGGCTGCCATCAGCCACAAGTCGGAGCCTCAGTTGCTCAAAGCACTCATCGCCGAGGTAATTCCCGAGTACGACCGCGAGCGTGTACACGTTTCGGATATGAAGAAGGTGGTGATGTGGTATAACGCATTGGTTGAGGCCGGCATGACCGACTTCACCATTGACGAGCCCGAGCAGGAGGCTGAGGAGGCATAATATTCGCCCCGAAACCGACACACCCAACACACTACAAAAATCAAACAAGAGCAGTAACTCCACACAAGTTCTGCAGAGGATAGAGGAAAATGATAGTTAACGATGAAACAACAGACAACAATGAATAGTATTTTCAGACTACCAAAGGAGGGTGGCTTGATCACCTCGGCAGTTCCACGCGATATTATCCATCGCTACGAGAAGATTCCCACCTCAGTATTCACCAACGAGGAGGAGGGGGTGGCCTATGTTGCCAATAAGGTTGTTGCAGCTATCAACAAACACGACGAGACCTACTCGTCGCGCGAGATTTTTGACGACTCGCAACCCTTTGTATTGGGTCTTACCACAGGACGCACAGCAATCGGCCTCTACCGAGAGCTTGTTGCACGCCACAAGGCTGGCGAGGTTAGCTTTGCCAATGTAGTGGTATTCAGTCTTGACGAGTTCTACCCAATCCCTGCCGAGGATATTCTGAGTCGCAACTATCGTATACGTCACGAATTCCTCGACCATATCGATATTATGCCCGAGAACGTACATATTCCCGACGGAAGCGTACCCTTGGAGCGTATTTCGGAGTACTGCGCAGAGTATGACAAGAGCATCCACAAAATCGACCTGATGATTGTGGGTATGGGCGAAGATGGCCAGATTGGCTTCAACGAGCCAGGCTCTTATGCCACATCCAAGACACGACTTGTACAGCTCACCTACAATACACGCCACACCCAATCGGCAAACTTCTACGACTTGGAAAGCACACCGAAGATGGCAATTACCATGGGCCTGGGTACACTGATGCGCGCCGACAAGGTGATATTGATGGCGTGGGGCGAGGAGAAGGCTACAGCCGTTCGCAAGGTTGTCGAAGAGCCTAACACCGATCTGGTTCCCGCCTCGCACCTCCAATCACACCGCAACGTGGAGATGGTGATTGACGCCAACGCCGCACGTCTGATGACACGCGAGCAGGCTCCATGGCTGGTAGGCCCCTGCACCTGGACACCCAAAGCTATCCGCAAAGCGGTGGTATGGCTCAGCGAGCAGGTGGGCAAGCCAATTTTGAAACTCACATATCAAGATTATATCGAGAACTCGCTCAGCGGACTGCTGGAGCAGGGCTACGAGTACGACCGTATCAACATTGACGCCTTCAACGACCTGCAACACACCATTACAGGTTGGCCTGGCGGAAAGCCCAATGCCGACGACTCGACACGCCCCGTGAAGGCTACACCCCACCCCAAACGAGTGATTATCTTCTCACCCCACCCCGACGACGATGTTATCTCGATGGGTGGCACCTTCAACCGCCTTGTAGTGCAGGGTCACGATGTACACGTTGCGTATGAAACATCAGGCAACCTGGCAGTACACGACGAGGTGGTGTTGCAGAACGTAGATACAGCACGCGAGCTTGGTCTGGGCAATATCTTCGAGGAGGCTGAGGAACTTATTGCCAGCAAGCGCGTTGGCGAGCCTGAGCCCAAACGATTATTGGAGATTAAGGCGGCTATCCGCCGTGCTGAAGCAAGGGCTGCTTGTCGTCTGCTCGGTCTGAACGACCGCACACACGCCCATTTCCTCAACCTGCCATTCTACGAGACAGGTGGAGCGACAAAGGGCGATATTACTGAGAACGACGTGCAGATAGTTGTCGATATGCTCCGCGAGGTTAAGCCTCATCAGATTTATGCTGCGGGCGATTTGAGTGACCCCCACGGCACACACCGCAAGTGTATCGAGGTGATTCTCCAAGCGATTGAGATTGTGAAGGATGACGAGTGGATGGCCGATTGTCACCTGTGGCTCTACCGTGGTGCTTGGCAGGAGTGGGAGATTGGCATGGTTGATATGGCAGTGCCTCTGAGTCCCGACGAGATGATTCGCAAACGCCACGCTATTTATCGTCACCTCTCGCAGAAAGATGTAGTACCCTTCCCTGGTGGTGACAGACGCGAGTTCTGGCAGCGCGCTGAGGAGCGTACACAGAATACCGCCAAGGCATACGACAGACTCGGCATGGCAGAGTATCAGGCAATGGAGGTTTTTGTAAAACTATTCTAAAACATTGGTTAATAAGTAGATACCAAACACAGATAAAATTATGAGAGTATTAATTCACGAAAATGACGACAATGTTGCTCGCTGGACCGCCCGCTATATAGTAGACGAGATTAACAAGAAGGCGAAGATTACCAGCGCACCATTTGTTTTGGGTCTGCCCACAGGTGGCACCCCCATCAAGACCTACCGCGAGCTGATTGCCCTGCACAAAGCGGGCGAGGTTTCGTTTAGCAATGTAGTGACTTTTAATATGGATGAATATGTTGGTCTGCCCGAGGAACACCCAGAGAGTTACCACTCCTTTATGTGGACTAACTTCTTCAACCATATCGATATTAAGCCCGAAAATGTAAATATCCTCAACGGCAACGCTCCCGACCTGGAGAAGGAGTGCTCCAACTACGAGAAGAAGATTACAGAGGCGGGAGGCATCGACCTCTTCCTAGGCGGTGTTGGCGAAGATGGCCATATCGCCTTTAATGAGCCTTTCTCGTCGCTCGGCTCGCGCACCCGCATCAAGACCCTCACCCCTGACACTATCGCCGTCAATGCACGATTCTTCGATGGTGACGAGAGTCAGGTGCCTCGCCAGGCACTCACCGTGGGTGTGGCAACTATCCTCTCGGCAGGCAAGGTGTTGATTCTGGCAACAGGCCCCAAGAAGGCACGCGCTGTCCGCCACGGTATTGAGGGAGGATATAACCACATCTGGACAATCTCCGCACTTCAAACCCACCAGCACGGCATTATCATCTGTGATGAGGACGCCGCCGGAGAGTTGAAAGTTTCCACCTATAAATATTTTAAAGGTATCGAGGGATTGTAATCTAATAGG